>CAJXTM010000071.1 GCA_913061385.1 uncultured Rhodopirellula sp.
CGAGATCAGCCTCGGTCTCGTGGGCTCGGAGATGTGTATAAGAGACAGTCGTTATCCAGCCGCAAACCATGCTGCCGAAGCACTCGTGATTTATGACCTACAACGCATTGAAGTTGCAACAGATGTTGAACCGGATGTTGCCGCTGCCGATTGATACGGAAACACATGAATAACTTGGAAGAGAATCAAACTGGCGACGAAGAGGACGTTCAGAATGACGCAGTGATTGCGAGTGCATTCCGAGCGTCATTGCTCGTGATCATGCTGCTGTGCATGCCGCTGATAGCGGTTTTGGTTTATGTGAATATCAGAAAAACAAAAGAGAGATCGACTGAAGTTGAAGTGACTCTCCCGGACGAGCGTCAAGACAACGAGCAGGCGATTCCCCAATTGGTGATGACCAATATGGTTGCTTCCAGCGGTGTAGATTTCGTGCATGAGTCAGGCCGTGAGGGGCAGAAATTGTTGCCCGAGACGATGGGTAGCGGAACAGCCGTGCTCGATTACAACGGAGATGGGCATCAGGATCTACTTTTTGTCAACTCAAGTCGTTGGCCGTGGGATACGCGAGGTGAAGTCGACTCTACATGTCGCTTGTACGCCGGCGATGGGAACTTTCATTTTACCGATGTGACTGAGAAAGCGGGAATTGATAAGACGCTGTACGGCATGGGAACTGCCGTCGGTGATTACGACAATGACGGAGATACCGACATCTTCCTCTCGGCTGTTGGTAAGAACCGTCTGCTGAAAAATGAAGATGGTGTATTTCAGGATGTCACGGATATTGCGGGCGTAGGTGGTGCGACAGACACATGGGGCACAAGTTGCGGATTTTTTGATTACGATAACGACGGTTTGCTTGACCTGTTCGTCTGTAATTATGTGAACTGGAACAAGGATGCTGACCTGAGCCAGAAATTCACGCTGGATGGCGAATCACGGGCTTATGGCCCCCCCAAGGCATTTTCTGGAGCATTCTCCTATCTGTACCACAATGATGGTGACGGTAGTTTCACTGATGTGTCCGAGGCGGCGGGTATTCAGATCAGGAATGACGACACAGGTGTCCCGCTCGGCAAGGCGATGGGACTGGCTCCTGTTGATTTCAATGGTGATGGCTGGCTGGACATTGTGGTTGCCAACGATACCGTCAGGAATTTTCTTTTTGAAAACAACCGGGATGGGACGTTTTCCGAGGTGGGGCGAATCTGCGGGATCGCTTTCGACCGCAGCACCGGAAGTGCACGAGGCGCAATGGGCATCGACACGGCACAGTTTCGGGATGATGGAACGCTTGCCATCGGGATCGGGAACTTTGCAAATGAGGCGAGTGCTCTCTATATGGCCCGGGCTGGGAAGAAACAGTTCATGGACGCAGCGATGTATACCGGTTTTGGTCCCCCAACACGTCAAGGACTGACTTTTGGCCTGTTCTTCTTTGATGTTGATCTTGATGGTCGGTTTGATCTGCTTGGTGCGAACGGTCACCTCGAAGAGGAAATCTCAAAGGTCCAGGCAACACAACGCTATGCTCAGCCACCTCAATTGTTTTGGAACGCCGGACGCGATGCTAAGAGCGAATTGGTGTTGGTGCCGGAATCATCGGTCGGTGAAGATTTCTATCAGCCGATCGTTGGGCGGGGGACGGCTTTCGGTGATTTCGATGAGGACGGTGATCAGGATGTTGTGATCTCCGTCAGTGATGGATCTCCTGCTGTCTTCCGGAATGACCAGAATACAGATCACCACTGGTTGCGGGTCAGGCTGGAAGGAACTGGCAGCAATCGGGATGGGATTGGAGCGATGGTCGAGCTTGAACTTGGGAAGAGGACGCTAAGCCAGTGCATGATGCCTACGCGAAGTTATCTCAGTCAGTGTGAAAGAGCGATTACTTTTGGCTTGGGAAGTTTGGAGTCTGTCGATTCCATCACGGTCGCGTGGCCAGGAGGTGAGCGAGAAATGTTTCCTGTTGCTGGGATTGATGGGACGATTGTGCTGCGTCAGGGATCAGGAAGCCCAGAGGCTGAAGGTATCAAATCCGGGCAGTAGCATGCTTGGTCGATAGGCGGATCGGCTTGCAGCATGTTTACCGTTAAGACGGTCTAACTCAGGCAATGTGCCCTAGGTCCGGCGTCAAGCGGTAGCGAATCTCTCCTCCCACAATAGTGTGGGTTGCTCTGCCTTGCAGCGAATGGCCATCGAGAGGGCTGCTGATGCAGTGTGAGCGGAAGCGTGTCGCGTCAACCATCCAGGTTGCATCTGGGTCGATGATAACAATGTCAGCGGGAGCACCAGGTTTGAGCGTGCCCCCAGGGACTCCGGCGATCCGGGCCGGAGCGGTGGATAGCCGGTTGATCGCTGTTTTCCAGTCAATCAACTGCTCGCCAATCATGTAGGTGATTGTAGTCGCGAGTGTTGTTTCCAAAGCGGATCCACCAAATGGTGAAAGATCCAGGTCGTCCATCTTTTTCTCTCGGCTGCGTGGCATGTGCCCGCTTTGAATGGCGTCGATGGTGCCGTCTGCCAACGCATTGCGAAGAGTCTCTACATGTTTTTCGCTGCGCAAGGGGGGATGGACTTTGTATTTGGAATCGAAGGATCGCAGTTTTACATCGGAAAGGCACAGATTGTGTGGGCAGACCGACGCAGTCACATCGATTCCGCGAGACTTAACTCTGCGGATCATGTCCACAGCACCCATGGTGCTGACGGGTCCAACATGCAACCGTCCCTCGGTGGCTTCGGCCAGTCGTACGTCACGTGCGACTGCTAGGTCTTCTGCTTCAGTTGGTAATCCTTTGAGGCCAAGCAGGAGTGAGACTTGGCCATCGTGCATCATGCCACCTTCGGCCAGTTCGGGGACCTCTGGACGGTCAAAGATGGGAAGGTCGAACATGCGGCAATATTCGAGGGCCCTCTTCAGCAACGCATCATTGGGCATTGATTTCGGGGCATCGCTAAAGGCGACTGCGCCCGCAACAGACAATAGGCCCAGTTCGGCCATCTGCTCCCCTTCGCGTCCTTTGCTGAGGCATCCGATCACATGGACTCGTGCACCACGTGCTTTGGTGGCTTTCTGTCGAACGAACTCGACAGCGCCGGGGGAGTCGATGCAGGGGCGTGTGCTGCTGCAGCAAAGTACTGATGTGAAGCCACCGGCCAAGGCCGCGTGGCTGCCCGATTCGATTGTCTCGTCTTCTTCATTCCCAGGTTCACGCAGTTCGGCTCCCAGATCGATCAGTCCTGGTGCGACGATCTTCCCCTTTGCATCAAGACGTTCGCAAGTCGCAGGGATTTCTTGATCGGTGGGGTCGATTTTGGACACACACCCGTTGATGACCAGAAGCCTAGCCGAACAATCTAAATCCTGACTGGGATCTACCAGTCGGGCATTTTCAATGAGCAGGTCTCTCTTGACTGTTTCGTTCATGGAGTTGTGTTACTTGGCTCGGCTTTGACACACGTTTGATCAATCGGGTGGGCTGTATCGATCAGTCAGCAGGTGAACTTGTTGTGTTGGATCTTGCTCGTTCGTTTGCACCAGACAGCAGCCAAAGTGCTGCCATGCGGACAGCGATTCCATTAGTGACTTGCTCGAGGATGACGGAGTGTGGTCCGTCAGCGACCTCGGGTGTGATTTCGACGCCACGATTAATCGGGCCGGGTGCCATGATCAGGATGTCATCTTTTGCTTTCCGCATTCTTGCGCCGTTCATGGCGTAAAGAGCAGCGTATTCGTGGACGCTTGGAAATGGCCTGGCGCGTTGTCGTTCAAACTGAATACGAAGCAGGTTGAGGACATCACAGCGAGGCAGGATATCATCCAGATGATGAGCGACTTCGAAACCTAGTTCTACCCATCGAGGGCTGACCAAGGTGGGCGGACCACAAATGATGACATGTGCGCCGAGTTTGCTGAGTCCCCAGATGTTACTTCGTGCGGTACGGCTGTGTGCAATGTCGCCGACAAGTGCTACCGTCAGGCCCTTGATATCGCCTCGATGCTGTTTGATCGTCAGCATGTCGAGCAGCCCCTGAGTCGGGTGACCATGTGGCCCGTCACCCGCGTTGAGCACACAGCAATCTAGTTCGCGTGAAAGCAAATGGGGTGTGCCTGGTGTGCCGTGGCGGGTAACCACCCATTCGACTCCCATGGCTTCGATGGTTTTGGCGGTATCGACAAAGGTCTCACCTTTGGCAACGCTGCTGCCGACACTGCTGAATTCCACGGTATCAGCACCGAGTCGTTTGGCTGCAAGCGAAAAGCTGTTTCGGGTACGCGTGCTGTTCTCGAAAAACAGATTCGCACAGGTTTTGCCAGCAAGCAGGGAAATCTTGTGACGGCAGCCCTGCGTTAAGTCCTTGAGTTGTTGTGCCACGTCAAGAATCGTGGAGATTTCATCCGAAGACAGGCTTTCCAAATCAAGTAAATGACGTCGGTGCCAGTGCTTGGGAAACTCGATATCGGGTTGAACCGCGGTGGACATCGGCGGAGATTGCAAGAGCGTGAGCAATGATTACTGATCTATTCATACCGTAAGCGATTCCAGCGTTCACGGCGAGGACCCGAATTTCGTTTTCTGGAGAAATACGAGTTCGCAGGTGTCATTGAGCAGCCGATCTCCAGCACATTGGCAGCAGCATTAGCCATGAAAAAATAAGGCATACCCCACCCACTGGAGTGACTGCTCCCAAGATTGGTGTGTCCGTGAGCACTAGCAGGTAGAGACTGCCGCAGAACACAGTTTGCCCAACGAGGCCCAGTCGCAACGACCATCTTCGCCATCGTTGTGCACCAAATGGTATCGCTGCTAGTGCCAATAACATGGCAGACTGTATCAGGTGGTAGCGGACACCAACCTCAAACTGGCTTGCTCGTTTAGCAGCGAAGTCGGCATCATAGCCACGGCTATCGAAAAGTGATTCCAAGCCATGAGCACCAAATGCACCTATGGTGATCCCCAATGCTCCTGTGATTGCGGCAGCAATCACAATTTGACGGGAAAGAAGCGGTGTCGTTTTAGTGTCAGCCTCGGAATTCATGATCCGATCAGTTTGTCTACAGAAGAGATGAGGCGTTCCATCGGAAATGGCTTGCGGATGTAGTCACTTACACCCAGCAACTCTGCATATGCTTTGTGGCGACTTCCTTCGTTTCCGGTAATCATGATTACCGGAAGAGGCTCGGTTCGAAGTCGGCGCAATTTCTCGAGAACAAGAAAACCGCTGCGTTTTGGCATCATCATGTCCAGCACAATCAAGTCCGGATTCTCTCGTTCCGCCAACGCTAACCCTTGGTTGCCGTCGCGGGCAACCACTACTGTATGGCCAACGCCTTCAAGTGCGTAACGCACGGCTTCGACAATCTCAATGTCGTCATCGACCAGCAGCACCGTTTTACCATTTGGGGCAGCAGTGTCGGACTTCATCTTGGTTTCCGGTTGATCACTGTTTTGTAAATCATCGGATGGGGGCATGGCGTCGTTAATTATGTTCTTGGAGTGACTTCTTCTTTCCAGCGTCAATAACAACGCTGCACCACTAAACCTAGTGGGTTGGAACCACACGTTAGTGTAGCCCATGGCTGACGGTTCGGCATCACTCATGATTCCGAAACGGACCAAACTGGAGCAGTTGTTTAAAACGGGTCAGGCCAAGCATTCAATCCAGTTAGATCAATTGCTCGAATAATGCGTTGGGCTGGACACCCAACGGTTTGAGTCCTGAATCGATGAATCCGCGACGACATGCCGCATAATCCACTCATCGAGGTCATGCAGCACGATGGTGGTCATTTCGTCATCGCCAGGGTATTGTCGAACCTCGACCCGGCTACCGATTGCCATGGAAGTCTGGCAATCCATTTTTAAATTCTGGTCGTTGTACTGGGGGTTTTCGGTTCCCCATTGCCAAAGCATGGGCATGCGGCGTTCCCGCAGTTGCTGAATGTTGCGTATGGAACCGTTTGGCATCCGTCCGCCGAGCGAAATAGCACCCGCGAAGCGATCTGGTTCTCTCATGGCGGTTCGCAACGCCATTGTTCCCCCTTCACGATAGCCCGCCAAAATTACTCGCGACGTATTAATCGAAAATCGCTCCCCAGTTGCCTCGATTGCTTGCATAACGGCTTCTTGTGTCATCGCGATGCCTGCTGGACTATGGTGCCAGTCAAAGCGATGGCCAATGGAATCGGCTGCTTTGGTTCCGCGAATTCCTACACCGACATAGTTTCGCAGGCTGATGTGTGGCATCACCTGATCAATCTGATGTTCGTTAAATCCGTTGCTGTGAAGCCAAACAATAAGAGGGTATTGGTAGCTATTGGAGTAATGCAACGGCAGAAAGAAACTGCGGTGCGAAGTGTTGTGTGACCAGGTATCAGGAAGACCAAACGAAGCGTTCGAGGTGTTCGAATCTGTTTCGTCACTACCCCACAGATTGCTGTGGGGATTTTGCTTGTCGGATTCCGATTCCGTAGTTTGGCTCCATGACATCGACTTGTGAAAACGACCCATGGCTTCTGCGAAAAGAGAGAGACGATTTTAAAAAGTTACGCAACAAATAAGGTGTTGCGCAAATGATCGACCCAGAAACTAAGGCCGCGCTTGGACTGATGTCAACGCTGATGAGATTCCAAGGCGGCGAAAAAGTCAATTTCACTCTATTGAAGATGAAATATTCCGTTGGCGCTCACGCCGATAGCAATTGATCCATCGTTGCTACCAATTGCTTGACTGCCTCGACGCTATTTTCGAAGGCGGCAGTTTCGTTGTCGGCGAGGTCCAGTTGAATGATTTTTTCTACTCCACCGCTGCCCATGACCACGGGGACACCGACGTAGTAACCACCGACCGAGTATTCGTCATTGCATAATGCAGCCACAGGAATGACCCGTTTTTTGTCGCGTACAACGGCTTCAACCATTTGTGCACACGCAGCGGCTGGTGCGTAGTAAGCACTTCCTGTTTTCAGCAGTGAAACGATTTCAGCACCGCCTTTTCGGGTTCTGTCGACGATCTCTTCAAGGCGAGAAGAATCAATCAGTTGGGTGATTGGGATACCTCCAACACTGGTGCAACTTGGGATTGGCACCATTGTGTCTCCGTGACCACCCATAAGCAATGCACTGATGTCCTCGACGCTGACCCCCAATTCCATCGCCAGGAAGGTTCGGTAGCGTGCTGTGTCGAGAACTCCTGCCTGCCCGCACACACGAGCGGAGTCAAATCCAGTCACTTTCCACATTTGCTGAACCATGGCATCAAGTGGATTACTCACCACAATGACGACCGCATTCGGGCTAGTGGCTTTGATTTGTTCACCAACACTTGTCACGATTTTGGCATTCGTGCTGAGCAAATCGTCACGGCTCATTCCGGGTTTGCGGGGGATACCGGCTGTGACGACGATCACATCGCTGTCGACGGTGTCATCGTAGGAAGTGGTGCCGACGATGTTGGAGTCAAACCCGAAGATTGGAGAAGCTTGCATCAGGTCGAGTGCTTTACCACGCGGCATATCTTCTGTGCGGGGAATGTCCAGCAGCACCACATCGCCGAGTTCTGCGGCCGCGCACCAATGTGCACAGGTTGCTCCTACGTTTCCGGCTCCGATGACAGTAATTTTGGCGCGGCGCATGTTGTCGGCCTCTCGTAAAAAATTGCGGGATTGTTTTGTGACGGATTCTAATCGAGTGATATCCTGCCCGTTGTGACGTTCTGGTCAAGTAGTCGATGAACCTGATTGTGGTAAGCGAGCGTGCATTCAGGGGATTCGTAGGCTTTCCGCTTCCTTTTCTTTTTTCATTTCTCGCACCGCTCGATCCCGAGAATCGATGCGTCGCTGCCAAGACCAGACACCAAGAATTCCAAGAATCACCGCAAATGCGGCGACGCTACCGATCAAATTGACTCCAGTGGGATCACTTGAATCCGGCTCATTGTTGCGAATCGCAGCCGCGATCAGCAGTGGACCGAATTGGTCACCACCGCCATTCTGGGCCATGAAGTCAGTTTCATAGCTCCATAGTCGAAAGAAAAATCCATCCATCTGGATCATCGTTTTCAGTTCAGAGATAACGGCATTTCCGCCTTCCTGCGTTTGGATTCGGGTTTCAAGGAAAGCCGGCAAGCTACGTGTAACGATGGATACCGGGTAGCGATTGTTAAAGCTGGCTGGGGGGCCATCGTCATCGGCAGGGCGTTCGATATGCACAACGACATTGCCAAGATCACCTACAGCGTCGATCTGATAATAGTGATCACTGCCTAGTTCCGCCTGACGCTGTGGTTCGGTGACTGAGATGCGTGTGATCAGGACGGTTTCAAGATTCATTCGGAGCCATTGACCGGTGAGCTCAGAAGAGCCTTGCAGTAATGTGACGGGTGCGATCTCGTCTGGGATCGGGGAATCTGTTCTGTCCTGTCCGATGTCAGATGCCGCAGCCATCATGGAATAAAAAGCGTCGCCATCATCGGCCAGCAGCGGTCGACGATTTCTTGAGCCAAGGTTGGATAGCAGGCTGATGTCGACTCCTCGGTTCCTGAGCAGTTGCCAACCCACGGTGGGCGCAGATGCCGGTAGCCAACGCAAGCGGTTACAGACGATCGCTGATGCTATTGCTGGTGTTCCATTCAGCAATTTACTGATTTGCACTGTCACGCCAACGCCCTCGACCTGATCGCCGATCTGGGCATCCCCGGGCAGCGGGAGAGTAATCACCTCGATGTCATGTCCGCTTGGTTCGTGAACGGTGAGTACCTGCAGTTGCTTGAACTCAAGAAACTCAATTAACTTTTTTGGTGTCGCGACCAGTTGCATGGACTTGATCGTACCGGTGGTCGATACGGCATCGCCCAATACCAGCGGACGCGGTTTCTGATCACCCGCCAAGGTTGTGTCCTGAGTTGCCATTGCCTGCAACTTGGTCGGATTTACGATCCGTAATCGGTATAACAATTTTGCAAGTTCCCCCAACGTTTTCTCATCCGTTGGTGGGTAAGTGGCCGCAACGCGTTTTGCATCAAACCCACTGAGTAGTGGGATGACCGACTCGCCCGCGTGGCTGAAATTGCAGCAGCAACTACAGAGCAGCAAAGCAAACGTTAGCACGCATCGACGATCCGAAAACCCTGTAATCCGTGGCATGCAATCATCCACGTTCGGTGGCAGTATGGTGGAAATGTGGTTGAAAAGCTGTCGAATAGTTCTACTCCAATCTTTCATGGTTGCTCCTGCTCTGTTTCGGAAGATTCCATGGGGACATGTTCGCTCAAGCCCTTTAGAAATTCTTCCGGATCCTGTCGGTAAGCAGTGCGAAGATTTCTGGATTTTGTGGCTAGCACGCTGGTACGCCACATTAAGAGCATCGCTAATCCGACACCGCCAAAGCACGAAATGGAGGCAAAGAGCCAGAACTTGCTCGCCGAAACAGATAGTGAATTAGCAGTCGGTGTGGTGGGTTGTTCCCCTGCCATGAACGGTGCATACGTGATGCGTCCAACGACCACAGGGGCTAAGTCTGCTCCTGCACCTGATCGGTAAGCGAGGCGTTTCAGGAATCGTCCCACAACTGTGATTTGTACACCCAACTGGGTGGAAGTGCCGTCTCCAGCTTTGCCCACTTGTTCTGCAACCGAGCGCGGTACATCGGGAACGAACGCTACGAACGGTCGATCGGCACCCTCAGCAGGTTTTATCCAGAGACGCCAGTAGTCCTTAATGCCATACGGGTTTTCGGACGCTTCTAGGTTTTCGGCCAAAGCCACATTGCCATTGATTGTCACCATTTGATTTAAAAAAACATCTGGTTGTTGAACTGTCTCTTATACACATCTCCGAGCCCACGAGACCGAGGCTGATCTCGT
>CAJXTM010000072.1 GCA_913061385.1 uncultured Rhodopirellula sp.
ACGAGATCAGCCTCGGTCTCGTGGGCTCGGAGATGTGTATAAGAGACAGCGGTTTTCGGATCAACGTTCTCGATGTCTGAGCTAGTTCCCGGCGCGACAGTTTCCCGCTGGTTTTTGGACCAGACAGCATCATCGTGCAGGAGAAGAAGCTGAATCGCCGCAAAGTCTTTCGCGCGTTGTCTGGTCGTGTTGAGAACCAGTTCACGTCCCAGTTTCTCGACCACGGCGAATGCGCCGAGCATCAGCACCATCAAGGCGGAACCGAAGAAGAGCAGGCATTTCCGCTCGAGACTCATCGATGCAAACAGGCCTTTTAGCAGCCGAGTCATGATTTACTATATTTTCCAATGAAGGGTATGAAAGCCCGCACTTCATTGAGTGTGACGGAATTTGTGTTTCGATGGCACCCGAATTTGCCCGCTGCTGCTGCTCCGCTGGGACCTGTCCGCTTTTGCACTCATTTTAACCGCTTTTTATCGTCGCGCAGTCGTTTTTGCACCTGATGCTGCATTCGATGAACTCCCAAGGACTCTCTCAGATTAACTGCTTGAGTGGGTTTTTCGACTTCCAAGCAGCAATTCTGGCAGCAATAGCGGCAGCGACTTGACGGTGTTGACACAATGACAAGGTAATAGAGGTATCTCCAAGCGGGGATGCGCATCCACCTAAACTCGCGAAGTACGATTTGAATGGAAGAAAACACAGTACGTTTGATGCACTACGATCCCCGTTGGCGTCAGGAATTCCAGCAAACGAAGAGCAGTATTTTGCACAGTTGTGATGGTTGGGTCACAGCCGTAGAGCATGTTGGTAGTACGGCCATCTCCGGGCTGATCGCACGCCCCACCGTTGATGTCTTGGCTGCTGTGGCTGATGAGGCCGCCTTGGCCACTGCTGCAGAATTGATTGAGGGTCTGAATTTTCGAATCAATGATTCGCCAGGATGGTCTGCCGAGCCCATTGTTTTGGAAAAGCCTCGTCATCTGTCGGCCGCTCAACCAGATCCAACGCACTGTGTGTGGCTTGTGATTTACGGATCAGATTGCTGGCGGAGGATGATACGCATGCGAGATTGGTTGCGTGAGCAGAAGGAAACTGCGATACGTTTTGAGGAGGCTAAGGTTGCACGATGGCGGAGTGGCGAAGGAGACCTGGCAGCTTACGAGTCGGATAAGGCTCTTTTCTTTGCGCACCTAGAGGACCAAATGGAAGCTTCCCAGCGACCGTAAAATGGTCGCTGTGCGAGGCACACCGGTGGCTTGGGCTAATGCTATTCGTGTGTGGGAGCACCATCAGACAGTGCAGCTTGGGCTGAAACCAAAGATTTGACTCTGATTTTCCAGAGTTACGCGGCTTTCCAAGATTGCGGGCACTTTCGACGTTCGTCACGGTGCGTTGGAGACCTTGGGCTGAGTATACTAAAGCCCTCCTTCTGCTTCGCTGATCTGACCTTTTCGATTCTCTGACTCGCGATTACCCTCAATGCCTCGGAGCCGACTTGGACCACTCGCGATAGAAACAAAACTTGGCGATCATCCGTCGCGTAGTTCAGTTTGGAGAGCGATCCATGTTCAGCTAAAGCGTTCTGTTGCTGTCAAAGTATTTGCCGCACCTTTCGGAGGCACTCCAGAGGCCAGAGCTGCGTTTGCTGCAGAATGGGACGTGTTAAAACAGATTCAGCATCCTGCGATTGTGCGATGTTACGGCGGTGGTTTCGAGGAAAAAGAAGCCTATCTGGCTCATGAATTAATTGAGGGGCCTACTCTGGCCAGAGAGTTGGAACGGCGTTCCCGTTTATCATGGGAATCCGTTCTGGATCTTGCCGAAGCGTTGACCGGTGCGTTGCAGTTGTTGCATGAAAAAGAACTTGTGTACGGCGTGGTACAGCCAGAGAAAGTTCTATTCGCTGGCCTGAGTCCTGTGCTGATCGACGTGCGTGTCGACAGGGCCGCCACTTTGTACCGAACCAATCGCGTGGTAACGCCCGAGGAAATTACCTACTGGGCGCCTGAACTGGGTGAAAATTCAACCGCGTTTTCGGTGCATGGTGATCTTTATTCCTTGGGGGCAACCCTTTACAGAGCTTTGACCGGTCGCGGTGTTGTTTCTGGCACCTCAGTCGAAGAGGTACGCGGGAATGTTCTCTACGAGATACCCCAGAGTCCTGCGGCAATCGTCATGGATTGCCCGGTTTGGCTCGACAAACTGATCATGCAACTGCTTGAAAAGAATCCCAACGACAGACCGCATGGAGCTGCCGCAGTAGTACTTGCTCTACAAGAGGTTCGCCGTCGGTCGATGTCACGTGCTGGGGTGGCTGAACATGTTTCACAGGGATTCAGCCCTCTCAATGTTACCGATCAAAAAGAGAGAGATGAGGCACGTATTCTCCTGGGACACGGTGCATTGGACGTCGATGAAGACAAAGTCGTTGAAAGGCCAGAATGGTATGACCGTGCAATCGTTCTGGTTCTCGGTCTGATCGTCATTGCATCAATGATCACGTATACGCTTTGGCCATTGAATGAAACTCAAATGAAAGACCGGGCAGAACAACTGTTGGCTCGCGAAAATCGTACTTCGCTGAATCAGGCCAAAGTCGGTTATCTTGAGCCGATGCTCGAGAAGTATCCCGATGGAGTTCACGCTGCTTGGGCGCATGAGCAACTGGAACACGTAGCAATGATCCAGGCAGAGCATTTCTTGGAAGTCAAATTAAAGACTAACAGACCCCTGTCCAATGAAGGGGAGCGACTTTATGCCGAAGCTTACGAGTTTGAAAAGTTTGGTGATGTTGCGACCGCACTGGATCGCTACCGAAGCATGCAGACGCTGCTGGCGAATGATGAAACATACAAGCCATTTGTGAATCTTGCACGAAGACAGATTGCAAGTATCGAAAAGAATGGTTTCGAACAGGGTGAAGCGGCACGAATCATTCAAAATAAGCTTGATGAAGCCGAGAAATTCCTTCAGGATGGCAACATGGTTGCTGCACGTAAAATCTGGTACAGCATCGTGGACCTCTACGGTAATAATGGAAATGTTATACCACTCGTGTCAAAGGCACAGAAGCTAATTGCCAATGACGGTCTTCATGAGCAGGAGTCAGCACAGTGAATCAACAAGATGATGTTGTTTCATCCACCGATGCAACAATGAAGGCCCCAGCCAAGTCTGCCAAGGAGACAAGTGCTGCCGGTGTCGATCATCCTCCAAGTTATGTTGGTCATGGACCCGCACGTGAAAGTGGAGGTGGAGGTGGAGCAGACAAACTGATTCAGAATAAGCTTGCGGTATTAGCATGCCTGTTTCTTGTGACAGGTTTCTTGGGGCTGCCATTGCTGTGGATGAATCGAAGGTTCAGCACAGCCGAGCGGTTTGTATGGTCTCTAGTCGTGACCATTTACACCCTTGCTCTGATCGGACTTGTTGGACTCATTGTTCTGAGGGTGTACAGAATGTTGGTTAGTGGATAGGCAAGTCGTTGGTTAGTGGACAGGCATTGCCTTGCTGGATCTGCGATAACTCATTCGCGAGGTGATGACTACTTCAGCTTTGTTTTCCAGCGGTCAATCTGAAGCCGGACCTGCTCGGGGGCCGTTGACCCATAGCTGACGAAAGCTGCAACCGAATTTTTGCAGCCGAGAGACTCAAAAACGGTCGCGTCAATTTCGGGTGCGTGACTTTGGAGTAATTCCAGTGGCAGTTCTGCCAAAGAGACATCCTGCTGCATGGCGTCTCCGACGATCGCGCCAACAAGGTGATGGGCTCGTCTTTGTGGAACACCTTTCTTAATCATCCATTCCATCAAGGTCGTTGCATCGAGATAGCCGCATTCCAAGCGACTTTCGATCGATTCACGTTGCAGCACGCTGCCTGATACGATTGGTGCTGCAAGATCGAGCATTGCCGAGACGGTATCGAATGAGTCAAACAGAGGTGGTTTATCTTCTTGCAGATCACGGTTGTACGCCAAGGGTAGATTTTTCACTAACAGCATCAGCGTTTGCAGGTTACCCATGACTCTCGCTGATTTTCCCCGAGTTAGTTCGAGTGTATCTGGATTGACTTTCTGTGGCATGATGCTGCTGCCCGTGCAGAATTGTTGTGGAATCTTGATGAAGTTGTATTCCACCGTGCTCCATAAAATCCATTCCTCGGCCCAGCCACTGAGATGGGACGCAATGGTCGCCAATACAAAAGCACTTTCCAGCATGAAGTCTCGATCACTGCTGGTGTCTAGGCTGTTCGCAGTGACACCTTCAAAATCCAATTGACGTGCCGTTTGCTGTCGATCAATCGGGAGTGTTGTGCCAGCGACAGCAGCGATACCGAGGCTGCATTGATTCACTCTTCGGCGACAATCAGCGATTCGCTCACGGTCGCGTTGGAGCTTCTCGATATACGCAAGCCAGTAGTGCGAGGCCAGAACTGGTTGAGCTCTCTGCAAATGTGTGTACGCCGGAACAATAACGTCAAAATCGCCATCACACCGACTCAGAAATGCACGCTGCAGCGTTTCCAGTCGTGCATCGATCCCATCAAGTGCCTCGCGGACCCACATTCGGATGTCTGTACTGACCTGGTCGTTTCGGCTTCGAGCAGTGTGTAATTTGCGCCCCACATCGCCAATCCGATCGATCAAGGCTTGCTCGACATGCATGTGGATGTCTTCCAGCTCAAATCGGAATGGGAGTTGGCCTTCATCAATTTCAGACTGAATTTCCACCAAAGTGTCGCGGATAAGCGTAAATTCTTTCTCGGTCAGCAAACCGACACTGGAAAGCATCTCAGCGTGGGCGATCGAGCCACGAATATCCTGACGATACAAGCGGCTATCGAAACTTATGCTTTCAGCAAAGGCTTCAAGCCGTTCATCGGTGCTGGCTTGGAAAACACCGCTTCGGGAGGGGCTTTTCACGGATCGTTGGTCCCAATTGCTTCAGAATCTCAATAATGCACGAGGCTCGTGCGTTCAACAGTCGTCATTATCCTCGACATGCACGGAAAGACGACCCCGGTCCACAAGAAACCTTAGAACACACTGAATCCATGGTTTTCCGGCATGTGGTGTCCCTTACCAGAGGTCTGGTGTCGCGGTAGTTTGGAGGTTGTGGATGGCTTCGAAATTTGAGAGGCCTTGGGTTGGGCCGAGGTTCACCGCTGCGACCTTACGCAACTGTGACCTTACGCAACTGTGACCTTACGCAACAATTTTCTGCAACAATGAAAAGTGCCTTGCAAACAGACGGCCAGCAGGACTCACCTGCTGGACATTCGCTGGTTTGATCGCGAGATTGCATCCAGCACAATTCAATTGATCTGCTCGCAATTCACTGCAACTGCTGCTTCGGCGATCACCACAAACCTTGTATATCGATATGCGAATTCCCTCTCAAAAACACCACGATCGATCAGAGCAGCCTCTGGCTTGCCGTTTTCTGATTGCTTTGATTTTGCTGTTACTTACTGCCTGTGCGCGAGCAGAAGATGTTTTTATCACGGCAGCAGTGGGTGAGCCGTTCGGCGTGGCAACGATTGAAATGCCACTCGATTCCGCCATGTTCGGTCGCAAGTTTCCTGTTTTGAGGGTGAATGGTCCAGACGGACGTGTTTTGTACCCTGTGTCCAACGATCTGGTCACGACTGGGCGACCTTCTGAGCGTCCAGTTCCCGAGCCTGGTGGGGGTCGGCTTTTAAACCGTGTGGGTAGTTTGATTCGGGAGCTTGCCAGCGGCGATGACCAATTGAATCAGACGGTGGCTCGTCGGGTTTCGTTCCTGTTTTCAGGTGCGGAACCGATGACTGTGACTTTGACTGACCAACAGGGTGTGATTGGCAACTATTCAATCGTTCCTCGAGAAGATCCAGCTGTTCATGAGAGTGTTCTCAAGACGTGGTGGACAGGCTACACGAATGCTGCGCAAACGCTGGTCGCTACATCTGACCAGCCTGCCGTTGCACAACTGTACCTGATTGCAATGCTGGCTAGACGAACCGGGTTGCCGATGCCGAGTTGGTACACCGAGTCACGGCAGGAAGAAGATCAGCTGTTGAGTACTTTGAAACTGATTGGAGGCGCCGCGGGTGTTGGAGAGTCGATGTTTGCAGAGGCAGCGGTCGGGGGAATGCCAACACAGTTGGCAACTGAGCCTCTGCCTGCACCGCCGCGTTGGATCCCTGAAACCGTTCCCGGCGATGTGAAAAGTGCAGTGGTGGAACCCATCGCAACGAAGGTCCCACCCGATTGTTTTTACATCAGGTATGGATCTTTCGAGAACTATTTGTGGTTTCAGGATTTGGCAGATGAGCATGGTGGAGACATCACGCGAATGATCACTTTGCGAGGAATCGTTAATGATGGTGCCAAGCGTTTAGAAACGCAGCTGAACATGAAAATGACACAATTGTCTCGCATGTTGGGTGGCACTGTGATTGAGGATCAGGCTTTGGTTGGAAGAGACCTGTTCTTGACGGATGGCGCCAGTATGGGAGTGTTGATCAAATCTAGAAATGGATTCTTGCTCACTACTTCGATCAAGAACGATCGCACCAAGCTTGCACGCGAAGATTCATCAGTCACACTCGAGAATTTCCAAATTGGCGACCGGGACGTCAGTTTGCTGCGTAGCGCGGACAACCGCATTCGCTCATTTTTGTCACAAGATGGAAACTATGTTTTTGTCAGCAACAGTCGCAAACTGACAGAGCAGTTTCTTGATGTAGCAAAGTCTGGACGATCACTTGCAGCGACTCCTGAATTCATGCTTGCTAGAAAGTTGATGCCGCTTGAACGTGATGACAGTATCTTCGCCTACTTTTCGCCGGCAATGCTTCAGGGTCTGGTTTCACCAGAATATCTCATCGAGTTGCGGCGTCGGATGTTCGCGAAAGCAGACATCTCTCTTGTGCAGCTGGCAAGGATGGCTGGGGCAATGGAATCAAAGCTTCCGCAAAGTGATTTGGGTATTGATAGGTTGGTTGGCACAGGGTTCTTGCCATCTGATTTTGGTCTCCGGTCAGATGGTACTGGCGTATTCGAATTGACTGATACTGCACTGGATACAAAACGCGGTGCACGCGGTAGTTTCCTGCCAATTGCTGATGTCGAGATCGAAACCGTAACGCCCCAAGAGTTTGCTTGGTACAGTCAAATAGCAAATGAATACACCAATCGATTTGCGACAATGGATCCGATCATGTTGGGAATTCATCGAGATGAAAGGGAACCTGATTCGAAGCTCGAGCGGCTGACAATTCATGCTGAGATAGCCCCCTTTGATCCTGGCAAGTACGGTAAGTATGCGCAGCAATTGGGTCCACCAACTCAGGTCGCTATGCAGTTTGCGCCTGATGACATTATTTCACTACAGGCGCATGTCGCTTCACAGCAATTGGGTCAACCCACACATTTATTCGCTGCGATCAAGGATACCGTGCCCCCCACGCCCGAGCAGTTTGAAGGGATCATCAAAACCTATCTTTCGTTGCGGCAACTGCCGGGCTATCTCGGTGCATGGCCTCAGCCAAGTGCACTTGACCGTCTGCCATTTGGTTTGGGGCGTGGCCAGCCTGTCGGGCCGGGTATGAGCCGGCTTTTGGGCGGTTTGTATCGCTTCACAGATGGCAAGTTCAGCATCCTCTCTTTCCAGCCCGAAGTCATCAATCAGACCTTGCCGTTTTTGGCCGCCACTGATGTTCCTGGTTCAGCTCAGATTCGTGCCACGATTGGCGATTTGAATGGCAGTCAGATTGAGGGGTGGGCTAATGCGCAACTCTACGAACGAGCTCGCACTAGCAGTGTTGCTACTGCGCAATTTCTTGATTCGATCACACGCCAGTTCCAGCTGCCACCGGATCAAGTGTTGCCAACTGTTCAAAGTATCCTTGGTGCTGATGTGCAGTGCAGTCTTGGCGGACAGTACGAGTGGTCAGCCAAACAAGGGCAATGGCAAAGCACGGCATGGAATGGGCCGTTGGCGGATCTGAAAGCACCCGCGGACTATGTGGCACCGTCAATGAAGTGGTTTCGTGGTGCCAGGTTATCAGTCACCCAGCTAGATGATCGAGTCGTGGCAGATGCGGTCGTTGATCTGGCTCGGGAATGATCCATCACATCAGGCGGGGCTATCAACGTATTCCCGTTCGCTTGGCAATGGCTTCAGCAAGCAGTGGATCGGGACCTAGGTAGCCGGAAGTAAGCCATTGCACAGAGGGATGCCTGTTTGCAGCATCGCTTGTTTGGTCCAAAATTGCCTGATTCAATCTTCCTTCAAAAAGCAGATGTGGCTGGACTACTACTGCATCAAATCGACCGCTCATAGCTATTTGTTCCAGCGTGTCTGGCAAGCGTGGTTCCGTCATGGCGTAAAAGCTTGTAATCACTTCTGCTACTGATGATCTGCGGGTTACGATTTCGCTGAGAATACGCATGTCAGCCTTTGCGCATGGATCGTGACTACCACGACCCACCATAACGACAGCTGTTCGATCTGGTGGATGTTGACAGGAAGCCAGTGTGTTACTCAATCGTTGCATCGCTAAGTCGATGATGGCTGCATGTCGAGAAAGAGGGCGTGACTGATCAAACGTAATATTTGAGTGGTTGGCTTGGCACTCTGCGAGAATATTAGGGATATCTTGCTTGGCGTGGCCTGCTGCAAATAGCAATAGAGGTGCGACATGGATGTGGGTCACTCCATCGGCCATCAGTTGATTCCATGCCTCGGGGATGGTTGGCCTTTGAAACTCGAGCAAGCCTGCCGCGACTGGTGCGGGGGCAACCAGCTTAGTTAAGTGCTGTTGCAGTTCAAAGAACTGCTGAGTGCCAACGGCATTCCGTGTGCCGTGTCCTATCAGCAAAATGCCTCTGTTGTTCATCTTGTTGCATGCAATCGAGTTGGTTGGGCTGACGCGGTTCACTTGACGACAGCAGAATTAAGGAAACCTTCCTCAACCAATGACGACAGTGCCACATTCAAATCGAAGCCCGTGTCATAACTAACGATCACTTGGCGATTATCGATCACACCTTCTTTTTGTTGTGCTGCCAATTCAACCGATTGCACACCCTCGGTATCTTCCAGTGTCGTTTTCACTCTGGGAAAACAGGCCATTTCACACTGCATGGTGGGCACGGCTATCGTCAAAAATCCTGCTTCTGTCATGATTGCAGAAGGGGCAGCTAAAGTCGCCGTTGCTGTATCCCCTGTCGTGTCTTGATCGGGATAGGACACAATCCCAATCATGATCCCTACAGCAGCCAAAATAGCAATTACGTAAGCGAATCCTCGCATCGTATGATCTCTTTGAAAAATGTGTGTGACCAATGGTGAGCTTCAACAAAGTATCACATCGAGGCAAGATGCAAAATTAGTTGCGATTGACGTATGTTTTATTCCAACTCGTCATTTTGGTCGTTCTTGTAATCTGCGTTTGTGATTTTTAGTGCATGGGAATCGATCTTTTCATGCATCGTGCCACCAGCGTTTTGGTCCCGACAGTTTTTCGGCAGGCATGTACAAAAATAAAAAGGGACTGGCCTTGGCCAGTCCCTTTTTTGTTCGAAATGTCATTAACGGACTTCGTCACGCATTTGTTTTAACATCGGCCGAGTCAGCTACGTTCACCCAAACATGCACATGAGGTGCACCGCGATAGTGCCATACGAAAGATGGCCCTTCTAATCGCCAGTTGTCCCATACTCCATCTTTGCCAAGATCGTTGTCGGTGTAGAACGAGAGCTGTCTCTTATACACATCTGACGCTGCCGACGACTCCTTACGTGTAGAT
>CAJXTM010000073.1 GCA_913061385.1 uncultured Rhodopirellula sp.
AGCTGGTTTGTTTGGCTCTTTCCACTCATCGATACAAATCCACGAAAGACGTTCACGCACGATGCCCTTGACGCCTGCTGGTCGGAAAGCGTTGAGAGCAGTTTGAATACTTATTTGTGTCGATAAAGAATGGATGGTGGAATCCGGTTCCACTCGCCATCGGTGGGTGAATAGGTGCTGATTTCAATTCCCTCTCCTCCACTGCCCTCGAAGAACTCGACCTCGAGCGGGTAGAAACCGGGAGATAGCAGTACCGGCTTTGAGGAGACGGAAATGAAATCGTGGATACCGTCGTTCAGGACGAGTTGCTGGCCGCCGAGAGTCAAGCGTGTGCCGTCGTCGCTGCGAGTGGAGAAAGCGTATTCGCCCTTCTCTTTGATCTTCAGGTAACCGGAGAACACCACACCAAAGTTGTCATTTTGATCCTTCATCGAGAGTTCGAAAGTTTCGATCGTTCCCTTCTTGTCGGCTTCCAACTTGCTGAAGTCGGGAAGCTTGACCCACGATCCGTTGTAGTATCTGTAATCTAGACCAAGGGTCAGCTGACTCTCTGCAATTTTCTCTGGGGTAAGGCTTCGAGCAGGTTTCCAGTCCTCCGGAGTCATGGTCTCCCAGTAAACCGTGTAGCGTTGGTGGTGCATGTCGGCCAGCGGGATCAAGGTGACATCGGTCGGCTTGCCAACGCCGACTGTCTTGAATCGAAGTTTTTCGCCGGGGACTCGCTGCAACCATGAGGAGAGGTCTTTGTCCGCGTCGATTAGAAGCACCGGAACCGGAGGATCCATGGCACCACTATGCGCGGCCTGGTTCGAGGAGCTATCGCTGGGCATTCCTTTTGTACCGAGTTCTCCCGCCAGCACGAGCGGACCATACATAATTGAAATCAAATTCGTTTCGTCTCGTGTTGGGCGGAGTCGAAGACTCATCGGCAAGCGGATAGCGATTTTGTCGCCATCTGTCCACTGACGCGACAAGGTCAGGTAACTTCCGGGAGTTGATTTTACGTTTTGCTTCTCGCCATTGATGGTGACCGCGGCTCCTTGGGTGGCCCAATGAGGGACTCGGAATTTCAGGTCGAGTGTCTGAGATGTCTTGGTGCTGACCGTCAAATTAATCATCTCGTCTGCGGGGAATTTCGTGTCCATGCGAACGCGGAGGTTCTTCTCCTGCCAGTCCAGCAGCGAGGGGATGAAGAGATTGACCCAGAGCGTGTCGTCATTGTGAGAGTAGATGGTGTCGGCATACTTTGAATGGTTCTCGATTCCCGAACCAACACAGCACCACATTGCGTCGAATGGGGTGCTGTAAATCTTGAAGTGCCCCGGCTTGAGGTTGTAGAAGTAAGTCATGCCGCCGCTGTCGGGGTCTTGCGAGCCGAGGATCTGGTTGTAGAGGGCTCGCTCGTAGTAATCCATCGTGGTTGCGGACGGGTTCCAACTGAATGCAGAGCGGGTAAGTTTTAGCATGTTGTAGACCGAGCAGGTTTCGCTACTGTTCCAAGCAAGGTGAGCCGACTCGCCGCCAGCTTCGTAAAAGTGCTCGCGAAGATCGACACCTCCCGGGGACATGGAGCGTGTGTTGATCACACGGTCCCAAAGGAAATTCACTGCGGTTGCGTAACGCTGCTCGCCGGTTAGTTCGTAAAGGCGGGCAGCGCTGAGGATCTTGGGGAGTTGCGTGTTGACGTGATACCCGGCCAACCTGTCCTCTTTCTTCGACAGGGGATCGAGAATCTCTTTGTGGTCGAAGCGTTGGGCGAGGGTGAGATAATCTTTGGTTCCGGTGATGGCGTAAAGGTGTGCAAGTGATTCCGACATACCGCCGTGCTCGGCGCGGAGCATGTCTTGGAACTGTACTTCGTCGAGGTTGTCGGTTCCGTTTTTGGCCCAATCGGCGAGTTGGATCACCACATCCAGAGCTTGTTTGTTGTCGGTTTGGATATAAGCGTCAATCAGGCCAGCGAAGGTTTTATGGATGACATACCACGGGACGTAGCCACCCCCAACACCCCATTTGTGAGCCTTCAGGTCGCCGTTGAAGATGTTGTCCCAGACTTCCGTGCGGACGGGACCGGTGTAACCATCGCCATGCTTCAGTTGGGCTTTGGCGATTTCGCTGACGATGTAATCGACGCGGTCCTTGAACCGCTTCTCACCAGAACTGGCGTACATCAACGACAGTGCGCTCAGGTAGTGACCGGTGGTTTGTCCGACGATGTCTTTGAGTTCCCAACCACCATAACGCTCGCCTTTAGTCGCCAGACCGGCTCGTTCATGATACGGCCACAGCATCCGGTCGGCGTCGAGAGCAAGCAGGTACTTTTGGTTGACCTTCATCGCTCTCTCGAAGGAACTCGGAAGAAGTTCAACCTGTCCAAGGTTAAAGGGAGAAGCTACCACTTGGGCCTTGGGGGCGACCTTTGTCTTGCCGTAATAGCCATCGCTCTTGGGCGGAGTAGCCGCCATCGGCAAGCTGATGACTACGGTTGCGGCAAGAAACAGGGCGATGCGCTTGATCATATTCATTTCCTTGGGATGGGTTGATGCATGGTTGTATCAGACCTCTGTTTTCTCGCTCGTTTTCGCCGTGCGATCGAGGGAAGAAGAAACAGGTAGAGTCCAGTGATCACCAACATGGCGAGCACGATGCCAGCGGGCAAAAATACCCAAAGCTTAAAATGATCGTTGAAGTAGGTGCCGTCATGAATGCTCTCAATCAGATCGGAACGGCGAAAGGCCACCTGCAGAATCTCGCCTGTTGTGGTGTCGATCTGAACCTCATAACGGTTCTTGCACCGCACCTTAACCATGCCCTTGCCGGGCCTGACGTCAAGCCGGTCAATATCTTCCCAAGATTTAACCTCTGCCTCGGGGACGCTCCTCGTTACTTCGAGAATGCGGTCAAAGCCGATTGCGGGTTCTGTCCCCCCGCCGCGCTGGGTCGGCGGCTGGATGTAGGGTGATGCCTTCTTCAATTGCAGGATAATGCCGGATGCGATGATGATCGTGATCGGCAACAGCGCAATGATGGATCCCCACCGATGCGTCAAGCGGTTGAGCTTGGAAAGCTTCATGTTGAGGGCTACTTTGCCAGTTCCTGCTTTATCTGCTGTATGTTTTTCGCATGGAGAACAAATGCGCTTCGGCCATGGGTGCCTGCGACAAGGTCGCCGGTCCCTGCATGGACTTCTAGATCATGCACTGCGCAGGTTGGCAGTGTTTTGCAGAGCGAGTGCCAGGTTTGCCCCTTGTCAATGGAACAGTAGGCACCCAGATCGGTCCCGACATACAGAATGTCCTCATCGGTCGGGTCTTCACGTATCACGTTGATTGATTCCGACGGCATGTTGTTGACGATTGGCTTCCATGTCTCACCAAAGTCGGTCGACATGTACAGAAATGCCGCAAAGTCGTCGTCACGGTATCCGGTCATTGAAACGAACACCGTACCCTCATCATGCTTTGATGCGACCACGCGACTGACCCATCTGTTCGGCAGGCCGTTGTTGATGCTCTTCCAAGTAGCGCCGTCGTCCTTTGTCACATGCAGTTGTCCGTCATCCGTCCCAGCATAGAGCAAGCCCTTTTTCAACGCGGATTCGGAGATGTCAGTGATGGTTCCGAAGGGAACGTTACCTGTCCTTTCCGGGCCCGGATTGCTAGACAGATCGGGGCTGATGCATTTCCAACTGTCACCCCGGTTGTTGCTTTTGAAAAGCACGTTGGCGCCGGCGTAGAGCGTGTTGGAGTCGTAATGTGACAGGATGAAGGGCGTCATCCAGTTGAATCGTAGTTTGTTTCCGTCCGGCGCTGGACCGGGGCGGATGCCACGACTCTTACCTGTCATTAAATCTTTTCTCGCCATCGAGCCAAACATGCCCTCAAGATACATCGTGTTCAGATCGTTCGGGTCAATCAGCGTTACGTAGTTGTCTCCGCCGTGGTCCCAATCCCAATGCTCTTGGCCGAGGGTCATCGGTATTGCCTCTCCACCAAGCACGCCGTTGTCCTGGGTGCCGCCCCAAATCTTGTACGGCTCACGTGCGTCTACCGAGATGTCGTAGAATTCTGCGATGGGTAGCGTGTTGACGTGTAACCAAGTCTTGGCCCGGTCGTGCGATATATAGAGCCCACCGTCGGTGCCTAGCATGACCCGATCAGGATCGTCGGGGTCGATGAACATGTCGTGGTTGTCGCAATGCGGAGTCGGACGCCGGGCTTTGTACGAAAGCATGGGGACGGTCCGCTCGGAGATACTCGTCTGGGTCTTGCCAGCGTCGGGTGAATAGAGAAGGTTAAAACCGCAGATGAAAATTTCGTCTGCGTTGTCTGGCAAGACTCTGATGAGGCAGAAATCGTAACCGATGCCAGTCTTGACATTACCGTCATGGGTCTTTCGCCAGCTTTCTCCCTTGTTGTCGGAGCGATACACCTCGCCCCCGAGACCGCGGTGATCACAGATGATGTAAAGGACATTGGGGTTCGAGGGCGCGATGGCGATGCCCATTCTGCCAACCTGATCACCCGTGGGGAGCCCGTTGGTCAACCGCTTCCACGTCTCGCCCGCGTCGGTCGATTTGTAAATTCCACTGCCGGGACCGGCGACGACATTGTTCCAAGCCTTCCTGTCGCGTTCCCAAGCAACGGCATACAGTGTGTGGTGGTCGGACGGGTCGATTGCGACGTCCACGACCCCAACTTTCTCAGAGATATAAAGGACTTTCGTCCAGGTCTTTCCGCCGTCGGTCGTCTTGAACACCCCGCGCTGCTTG
Source organism: uncultured Rhodopirellula sp. (assembly GCA_913061385.1). GTDB lineage: Bacteria > Planctomycetota > Planctomycetia > Pirellulales > Pirellulaceae > Rubripirellula. Next base: position 4,772 of record CAJXTM010000073.1, read on the forward strand.
TTATACGAATACTGGTGTCCCAGAGCAGCGACGTACACGACGTCATTATTTTGAGGGTCGATGATTACGCGGCCGATGTGGTGCGTGTCAGTAAGCCCCATGTGCTGCCACGTCTTGGCCCCGTCGGTCGACTTAAAAACCCCTGTTCCTGCGAAAGAGCTGCGGGCCATGTGAGGTTCGCCCGTGCCAACCCAGACCAGGTTGGGATCTTTGTCGGATACCGTGACGACAGAAATGGAGAAGGTCGATTCGTTTTCGAAGACCGGTTGCCAGGTTGTACCGTTGTTGACCGATTTCCACAGGTTGCCTGATCCGGCTCCGGCGTAGAGGGTCGATTTACGCTTTTTGACAGACCAAATGCTTTCGATCTTGCCACCCTGAATTCGGGGACCGACTGGCGTCCACTTCAGATCTTTGAATATCGACTCCTCTCTTAATTTCACGTGCTGCCCCCACGACTTCATGCGCAGCCCGGGATCGGTAGCCGGGCTGTCTGCGCCGTCATTTTCAGCGGCCAGTGAGATACATGCGATTGTTGAAGCAATCAGCAGGAAAGAACCGCAGAGGAGCGTTTTTTTGATCATGAAATGGTTCGATAATTATTCATTTGTAAGTTTCTCCAAACGATAAACGATCTGGACAGGTGAATCCCATCTTTTTCGCCCGGCAGGCACTCCAACGTTATGGATGATGCGCGAGTATCACGAGTCGCCTCGATCCGCTTGTTGGCTCAATTTTGTGGCGACTTGGCAGGACCATCTTGCCGCATCGCGTAACCTTCTTCAATGTGACCGAGCCAGATAGATGTCGCGTTTGTGTCTTCCGGCGGGCCTTCCTTATAGTGGATAAACCATTTATTCGGCTGCGGTCCACCGAAGGCCGCCGGCCCGGCGCTCATTAACAGACGCTTCACAAGATCGGGCAACTCATCACGCATTTCCCCATACACCTGCCATTTTCCCTCCACCGGGGAGGCGAACTTGTAGTGATCGGGAATAATGACCTTGCCGCGTTTCCAGTCGGTCACGCCCAGACGGATACGGATATAGGGTGTGTCGTCGTCACCGACAACGATTCGCGTCGGCGCCGTAAACTCATCTCCGCTGTTAAGAAACATGGCGTGCTTGTCACAAAATGGTTTGTTCACCGGCAGGTCGGACATCACTGTCCCGTCGGCGGCAACCCATTGTCCCCCGGAAGTGCGTTTGGCGTAGTACATATTGTAGCGGTAGACGGCTTCGTGCATTCCCGTGTATTTCCGCTTGTTGCCGCCGGGGCTGTCATCCTTGTACACCCAGAAGCAATGGACAGTTTTGTAATCGGCCCCAGGAACAAAGGCGTTGTATGATGCCGCTTTTCTATCGGGGAAATTGCGCCGCATCTCAATGATGGGCTCCGGCTTGCTCCATGAGTTTCCGTCGTCCTTGCTGGTGCGTAATGACCATGACGCCGGGTGTACACCGGCACGATAGAAAAGGTAGATGCTGCCATCTGCCATCCGCATCGATTGCGGATAGGTGGCGCGCGGGGTAGGGTTGGGCATCTCTTCCCATCGGCTGATGTCGTAAGGAGTTGTTGATCGGACATGCTTCATTGCATCTCCGTGGCAACCGAAGAATATGTGCAAATGTCCCCCCGTATCGATCGTGATGGACGGATTCCCGTGCGTGTCGGCGCCCAACCCGTGGTCCGATGCCCTCACCGGCCCGAGCCAGGTCTTCTTCTTGATGTCATATGCATCAATAATTGGACGCCCCTGACCATCCTGGTGGGCAGTGAAAACGATGTCCTTCTCCAAAATTGCATGGGGAGCAACGTAGTTGTTGTAGAAGGTCTTGTAAGGCCTGCCGCGCCTCTGAACGGAGGCAAATGCGTCTTTGATGCTCGGTCCATTCGCCTCATTTTCAGCCCCATCGCACGAAAGGACAACAAGGAAAGTTGCAACCACAGACATCATGGTGGACCGGGTCTTGTGCAAACAATTTGTCATAAACGTATTTTCCTCTCTACGAATATTGCTTAGAGCCAGCGTCGGTCTTGAGCGGCGGATTTATGGGTAATCTCCAAAAGATTTCGACTACCTTCTTCAGTGAGCTTGTAACTAATTCCAAGCTTTCAGTGTGTCCATGGTGTCCACGGCGTTGATCAGTCCGATACGGCCGGTAGCATTGGCTGGCAGTGCGAAGCTTTCGATAAGGATATCGTCAAGATAGAATTCCATTAACGATCCTCTGACAAGTAAGCGAAATGCTGTCGGGCTTTTGAACGTCATCTCCCGATCGACGCGTTTCTCCATTTTGAAACCTGTGCCGTCCGCTTTCATTGGGGCCAACTCAGCCACCCCGGTGCTGTCGATCAACACACCAACTGCTAAATCATTTATGCATTCAATGTACACCCCGCAGCGTGGCGATTTCTTTGCCTTGGGCAGTTTCAGGGTTCCTTCCAAAATGATTCCCTGTTTCGTGTCAAAGGAATTACCGAGCAAGGCTACAACTGCGTTGGGATCAACTGGCTTTTTAATGGCGATTGACTGGTGTTTCATCTTCTCGTTTTCTTTCCACCACCCGAAGCGTAGCGTTCCCTCGTGATCGATACGCACGTCCTTTATTGGTGCGAATGAGACCTGTACGTCTCTAGCCTGGGTAAAATGACAGGCAAGCATGCCCTCGGGGTGACGGAAGAAGCGAGAGAAGTAGGTATGCCCAGTTAAGACCTTGTAATTCTTCTTTGCCTTGCGAAAGGGGCCTTCGGGTCGATCTGCAACAAGGGTCGTCATGGCGGGATAGTGGCCGAACAACATGTAGTACTTGCCACCTATCTTTTCTACCGCACCGACCTCTCCATTTTGCTCATCATCAATAACCTTGGGAGGCGCAAGTGCTTTCCAGTGCATGCCATCGACCGACTCGCCGAAGCCGAATATTCCGTCAGCGGCGTCCTTCTTCGAGCGATCCGGACTTGCGGTCCAGTAACCGTAGAGCCCGCCCCCTGGCTTGGGAATTGTCCAAATGCAGTCCCATCGTCCGTTCTTTGTGTACCATTGTTCGTTTTGTACAAATCGGTATTCTTCCCCTCTTAATCGGGTCCAGTGAAGGAGGTCCGTGGATTCGGCAAAGTAGATGTTCTGACGCCCGCCGATCTCCTCGGAGAAATTCATATAGAATTTGCCGTCCTTATCGAAGGCAGGTGACTTCCAGGTCGAACCGGTGCCCATCCACTTGGCACCTGGAGTCTTTTTTAGGATCGGCCCCTTTTCAGTCCAGTGTACGCCGTCAAGCGACGTGGCCATGGAAATATTGTCCCAGCGCCAGCGGTGTTCGCCGACATTTGCGAGGTAGTACAGGAAGTATGTACCTTCATGATGATAGAGCCAAACATCCCACATGTTTCCGGTTTCTTGGTGCTGTGCTTTGTAGAACATGGTTTGCACAATCTTGTCTGAAACCGGTCGATTGGTGTCACCGTCCGACTTCTCTTGCGCGTGCGCACAGATGCAGCACAAGGCAAGCAAACTGATAGAAAAGGCAGGCAGTGTTCTTTTCATGTTTTTCTTCTCCGTTTCAGCAGAACGTTTGCGACCGGCAGCGCTAGCGCTGTGATTTGGCGTTACGCAGCTTTTCTTTCTCGGCATTTTCGGCTTCGATTCTATCGAACGCCTTGATCACCGCGGGCGGCCAGCGGAACTCAGGCGCGTCGGTCGGATCGAAGCCCCTCAAGTGTGGTTGGTCCAGCCGTTGCGCCACGGGGACATAGACCCATTTGTTTTGTCGAAACGTATTGTCGAGCAGTCTGGCTAATTCCGGACAGTATGTTTTCAATTGCTCGCGGGTGGTCAGGTGGCAGACGATCTCTCCTTGGGGCCCGAGCACGGTGAACGAGTCCGACCCTCTGCCAGACTTCGGTCTTTTGCGTCCGTTGCACTCGAACCAAGTCTGAACGCCTTCTGCCCAGAATTCCGCGACGCCACCATCGATCGCATATCCACCGAAGCGTCCACTTTGCTTGGCTTGGTCGTATAGCTCCCTCAGTCGAACGTTGAAGTCTTCGCCAAGGACACTGTTAATACCGTGGGCGAATTCGTGGATGAAGATGTTTTCGCCCTTGTAAGGATCTCCCTTGAGGTCCAGCAAATTTTCTTCACCACAACTGACCGGTCTGGAGCCCAGACCTCGAGCGCGATAGGCCCACCAAAGCGACATTCCCCGGCAGTCGGGCAGGTCCGTCTGCAGTTCACAGTATGCCATCACTGCAATGAACATCTTTCGCTTATCGAAAAGGTCCTGCATCACGTCAGGGCGATTGGCGAGCATCTTGTTTGCCAGGTATCCCGCTTCTCCCAGAGCGTACAGAGAAACTTTCTCTGAACCCGCGACCACAAGTCCACCGTCGATGATGTGTTGTTTGTAAAACGGGTCAAGCGTCTTTCGTAGTGCCAGTGGGTTGTACGGATTCAATATTTTTTCCCAGAGCGCGAACCGCTTGGGTGACATTTTCTTCAGTTCTTCCAGATGTTTTGAGCCCGCGTCCAGACAGACGGCATACACCTGTGCGAATTCGGCTAGATCTTCATGGCGTACTTTATCGCCATAGTCCGAGACCGAAATGGCATCCGCTTTGATGGCCACGTCCCACTTGTCAAGGATCTTGGAGTCGGACTGCGTGGCAACCTGCTCCAACGTATGACCAGCTTCATGTGCGATCACCAATGCATCGGCATGAGGAACGAGATTGATATATCCTTTTCCGCCATGCGCTCTGGCACCGCCCAGGTCCGCATAGATCGCGATCCCGTCTTCTCCTTCGTCAGACACAGCCACGCACGCGCTGATGTAGGAACTGGGAAGCTTCTCAAGACGCTCGAGCAGTTTCTCGAGCTTGGCGCCTGTCGCGTCTTCGATGGTCAGTTTGAACCGATAGTCGCCGGAGCTTGCGATCCACTGCTTGCCAGCGACGCGACCGTCTGTCTCTTATACACATCTGACGCTGCCGACGACTCCTTACGT
>CAJXTM010000074.1 GCA_913061385.1 uncultured Rhodopirellula sp.
CTACACGTAAGGAGTCGTCGGCAGCGTCAGATGTGTATAAGAGACAGGGCGTGGCGTTGGCCAAGTCGCTCGGTATCAAAAGAAAGAAGGCAACCGGTACGGCAAAATCGATTCGATCTCTGGTGTCGGAGTCTCCACAAGCCCGCACGCATGTCGTCGTCGAGGCGGCGAGCGAGCACAATCTCAAAGCTGTTGATGTGCAGGTCCCTCGGGATGCGATGACTGTTTTCTGCGGCCCAAGCGGAAGCGGGAAAAGTTCGCTTGCGATGGACACGATTTATGCCGAAGGGCAGCGGCGTTATGTCGAGTCACTCTCGTCCTACGCTCGGCAATTTGTCGGCCAAGTACAGAAGCCGCATGTCGAGAGAATTGAAGGTTTGTCGCCGGCGGTTGCTCTCGAACAGAAGAATCTTGGGCACTCACCGCGTAGTACCGTTGGCACAGTGACGGAAGTTTATGACTACCTGCGTATCCTGATGGCTCGATTAGGAACCATGTATTGTCCCGATTGCCAAATCCCAGTTGGAACACAAACGCCTGATCAAATCGTTGAAAAAGTAATGGCAATGCCTGAGGGGACGCGCGCATTGCTGCTCGCACCCATTGAGGTGCAGGCGGGGGAAGCATCAAATGACACGTGGCAAACGCTTCGAAGTACAGGGTACCAGCGTGTTCGTATCGATGGCCGGACATTGGCACTCGATGATGCGAAACCGTTGGACCCACGTAAGAAGCAGACGGTGCAGGTGGTCGTGGACCGAGTCGTCGTTCAACCTGATGACCGCACGCGGATTACTGATAGTGTCGAACAAGCGTTGTCCCTCGGAATCGGCGTTTTGCAAATCGCCGTGGCAGATGAGGAACGAGAAGAACCACTGTGGAAGACGCAGACACACAGTCAGCATTTGGTGTGCGGCTGTTGTGGAAGATCGTTCTCTGAGTTGACCCCGCATCACTTCTCTTTCAATACAGCGATTGGTTGGTGCACCCAGTGCGAAGGGTTGGGGACGCAGACAGGGACCAATCCGGCTGCCCTGGTGACCTCCGCGGGGAAAACGTTGGCCGAAGGCGCGGCTTTGCTTTGGCCGGAGGTGCAGCAGAGCGTTTCAGGATGGATGCTTAATGCACTGTCACGGCATACAGGGATTCCTATTGATGTTCCGTACGATGAGTTGACCGTGTCGCAGAGACGGATTTTGTTTCGAGGAACCGGGGCACAGTGGATTGAGGTTCGGGGATCTGACAAAAAAGAGAACGAGAAAGATAAATCGGTCCTGTTTCGGTACCAATTCAAAGGGTTCTACCCGGCTTTGGATGAGGCGTCACGCCTGACTCCGGGGTTGCGTGGCAAGCTGGAACAGTTCACAGCAGAGATCGATTGCAGTGTTTGTGATGGATCACGATTGACTGATGAAGCGGCGGCGGTTCGATTCCGTGGCCACACGATTGCCGATCTTGTTCACATGCCATTGGATCGTCTTCATGAAGAGACGAAGAGCTGGAAGTTTGACCGTCGGGAACGGAAAATAGCAGGCGAACTGATCCGAGAGGTTCGGGCACGGGTGGGGTTCCTGTTGGATGTCGGGTTGGATTATCTCACGATGCACCGTGGAGCGTCAACTTTGTCCGGTGGTGAAGCGCAGCGGATTCGGCTAGCTGCTCAGCTGGGCAGCGGATTGTGCGGAGTGCTTTACGTTCTTGATGAACCCACGATCGGGTTACATCCCCGTGATAATCAGCGTCTGATCGGCGCTCTCCATCGTTTGCGAGACCTTGGCAATACGCTGTTGGTCGTTGAGCATGACCGTGAGGTGATCGACAGCAGTGATTATCTCTGTGATTTTGGGCCTCGAGCCGGAAGCCATGGAGGACGGATTGTTGCAAGGGGAGAGCCACGCGATGTTCAACCCTATGATGATTCGGTCACAGCCGGGTACATCGACGGACATAAGACAATCTCGATTCCCCCCTCAAGGCGGCCTGTGTACAGCGACTCAGGCACACCGCTGGTCGACTTCATCAAGGTGCTCGGTGCCACCGAAAATAATCTGCAATCCGTCGACCTTGAATTGCCATTAGGTGTCTTCACGGCAATCACCGGACCCAGTGGAAGTGGGAAAAGCTCCCTGATTGAACAGATTCTGTACCCTGCATTGGCGCGACGCTTGCACCGCAGCCGAACCAAGCCGGGGAGGCATGAGAAAATCGAAGGCCTGCGATATGTCGACAAGGTCATTCGCGTTGACCAGTCGCCTCTTGGCAATACACCCAGTAGCAACCCAGCGACCTATACCGGTGTATTCGATCTCATTCGCCAGTTATATGCTTCGATTCCGTTGGCTGCCGAAAGGCGTTACACCGCTAGGACGTTCAGCTTTAACGTTCCCGGTGGCCGTTGCGAGACCTGCGAGGGAAGTGGGCAACTCAAAATAGAAATGCACTTTTTGCCCGACGTCTGGGTTCCTTGCGAAGAATGCCAGTCGCGGAGATACAACGAGGAGGTGCTGGAAGTCAAGCTGCATGGCAAGTCGATTGCTGATGTGCTCGAAATGCAGTGTGGTCAGGCGACAGAGTTGTTTGCCAATTATCCTCGCATTCTGAGGACCTTGGAAACTCTCTGCGATGTCGGTCTTGATTATGTGACGCTGGGACAGTCCGCGCCGACTCTCTCCGGTGGTGAAGCCCAACGGGTCAAATTGGCTGCTGAACTGAGCCGGCCAATGACAGGAAGCACGCTCTATCTGTTGGATGAACCCACGACTGGATTGCACTTTGACGATATTGAAAAATTGCTAAATGTGGTGCAACGACTCGTGGAAATGGGGAACAGTGTTGTCGTCATTGAACACAACTTGGATGTCATCAAGTGTGCGGACTGGATTGTTGACATGGGACCGGGAGCCGGTGTTCATGGAGGTGAAATCGTGTTTGCGGGTACACCGGAGCAACTGGCGGCACAGGGAACCAAAAAAAGAAGGAAGACAAAGAATTCGAAGCCGGTTTCTGTCACAGCCCCGTTTCTGGCCAAAGTATTGATCGCGGACGAAGACTTGCATCAAAATCCAAGGCCTGACGCGATGCAAGTGGGTGCAAAAAGTAGTGCGGTTCCGAGCAACCGCGGGACGATCGTAAAGAATGGCTCTGAGCGGGGGACTGCACGTTCTGATTCAGGGGGATTCGCTGGCACTGACGAAGCTGGCACTGACGAAGCTGGCACTGACGAAGCTGGCACTGACGAAGCTGGAGAGCGAACTGCCAAACGTCGCCTTGTGATCGCTAGGATTGACCCGCCAGAAGATAAGCGGGACGCGGCTCAGGCCAAAAAACGTCCCACGAAAAAGATGGTCACAAACTTAAGAAATCCAAAGGTGGAAGATTCGGGGAACCTCTCCGCTGTGCTTACGCCTTGGAAGGCTTTGGGGAAAAAGTGGCATTGCCTTGAAAAAGGTTTCCCCGAAGGCGAGGCTCCGAAATGGCCACTGGAAGTGGCAGAGCGTACTGTAAAAATTCTTGAGCAGATCGCTGGGAAAGATGCCCTCTTTTTTACGCAACCTGATCGATTTGAAGTCAGACTCAGCGGTTCTGAATTTGCATGGGCTGAAGTTCAAACCAAAAATCCTGAGTCTTTGAAGATTACACTTTCTGGCCCTGATTCGGCGTTTGACCAGTTTGAGTTTTCAAGCTTGGAAATGCAGGGGTCCGTGGAGCAGGGCAAGGGCAAGGGCAAGGGCAAGGATCAGGGCAAGGGACAAGGGACAAGGGTTACCTTGAATCTGAAGTCACTCAAGCATGTTCGCAGTCGGAAGTTACGCACATTCTTGAAAAGTCATTTTGAGCAAACTTTGAAATAACGTTTCCAATCTGGGGAATGGCGAGACTGGGATACGTGCGAGGGAGTAAGGCGTCTTGGCTTGATCAGATTGTCCTGTGCTGCGGATAGCGATGCAGATACATGGCATTACGCTCCTGCGGTTCACACTGCCACTGTCCTGATTCACGTTTGGTGATGGTGTTTATCGCGGTCCAATTACGCCAGCTTATCATGAGAGGAATTCAAGTTGGATAGACACACTGATGCGTCTTCGAAAGATGATGCCAAGGGCCTGTTGAGTTCCGTTCTGGCTAATGCTGACGTAGAAGCTCGGCTTGCGAAAATGCCTGCGGACGAAAAGACGGTTACGATTTGTTCGTTGGCCGGGGGCGAGTTCACGCACCCCAGTTGGCGGAAGCCGTGGGAAGATTATTCGGCCACTGAGACCATGGAACTGGTGGGCGAAGCAGTTGAGCCAGCGATCAGCCAGATCGACAAAGGGTTCGTACCCGTCCGCCTGTTGGCTGAGTTGACGGAAATGCGGGACGACGAGATTGATTACCGGATAGTAGGTCGATTGGGAAGTGGCGGAACTGGTGTCGTCTATCAGGCCCACCAGCGGGCGCTTGATCGCGGGGTAGCCATTAAAGTGTTACGCAATGAGCTGGCGAAAAATGATGCCTCTCGAGAACGTTTTCTGACTGAGGCACGCGTGATTGGCGGGCTCGATCACCCCAACGTCATTGCCTTGCATGAAGTGTGCATCGATGCCAATGGATTTCTGTTCTATTCGATGAAGCGGATCGAGGGTACGAGTTGGGATCAGCAGATCAGTGGAAACTCAGTTGTTGAGAATGTAAATATCCTGCTGCGCGTCGCGGATGCCATACGCTACGCGCACTCGCGAGGCCTTATCCACCGGGACATCAAGCCAGAGAACATCATGCTTGGCCAGTTTGGTGAGGTCCTCGTCGCGGACTGGGGGCTAGCACAGACGATTGGTAGTAGCGAGCTCGAGCACGGGAGCCAGCAGACCATTGGCGGTACCCCCGCTTACATGGCACCGGAACTTGCAGATGGGGCTCATACGGCAACCACATTCCAGACGGACGTCTACTTATTGGGGGCGATTCTGTTTGAGATTCTGACGGGTGATCCACCCCATGATGGACGGTCTCTGCTTGCGTGTTTGCAGTCTGCTGCCCGGAATGTAATTCGCGATACGAAGGTCGTTGGTGAATTGATGGATATTGCCAGAAAGGCAATGGCCGATCGACCAGAGAATCGTTATGAATCGGTAGATGCGTTCATTGCAGCACTCAACGATCAGCTGAAGCACGACCAAAGCGTTAGGTTGGTACGACGTGCACAAAGTCGCTTGGCCAATGCAAAAAACGACCATCAATACGAAGACTTTCGTGTTGCTGATGCGTTGCTCATGGAGGCAATTGATATTTGGCCTGTCAATCCTGGCGCGTTGGAAACGCGTGCTGAACTGCAAAGCCGGTTCGCTGAAGCAGCAACCAGCAAGGGGGATTATGATCTCGCAATCTCAATTTACGCATCAGCCGATCGACTGGATTCGGAACAGGCGGCCGAAGTGAGAGAGTTAATTGAGATGCGAGTCAGCAATGATCAACGCAACAGCCGTTACTCAGTGCTTTTTACCAATGCCCCCGAGGCTGGGTTGCTACTCCGAATGGATGGAGGGTTCGTTGTGGAAGCCAATGATGCATTCAGAAAAATGTTTGGTTACTCCAATGACGAACTTGAAAATAAGTCGATTCTTGAACTGAATATATGGAAGGCGGAGGATGATCGCGAGCACTTGATCGACGCACTGCACGATACGGGGATTCTGAATAACCTTGAATCTAAATTTCTGCATCGCGATGGTCACGCCATAGATGTGCTGATCAGCGGTTGTGTTGTAGACATGCAGGGTGAAGCGATGATCGTTTCGACTATCCGCGACATCACCATTAGAAAGAAGGCCGAAAATGATTTGATGATGAGTAGACAACGACTCAGGGATCTACAGCGTCTGGCTGGATTGGGAACATGGTCGTTTGATACCCAGACAGAGAAATTGTCATGGAGTGATGAAGCGTTCAGGCTTAGCGGTAGGGATCCGGCGTTGGGGCCACCGTCGTTCGACGAATTCTTTGCCATGATTCATGAGGAAGATCGCGAAATGCTTCGAGATACAATCGACGCAGCGCTGGCGTCTGGGCTCGCCTACGAACTGACCGTGCGACAGATCATCGCGGAGGGAGAATATCGTAACCTGCTACATAAAGGACAGCCAATCTTTGACGTGGAGGGATACACTATCGAACTTTACGGCGTCATGATTCCGCAATCAAAGTGAGAATAGGAAGCTGCACGAAAAATCCCAGAAGTGATGGTGTGAACCTTACGGTCACTCCGGCGTGTTAGAATTTGCAGTGCAGTGGGGACGCAGCGGGGCGGTGAACTTGTCAGTGTCTTGATACCGTCGTCAGGTTTGCAGGGCTTTTAAATTATCGTTCATTTGTTTCGTTATTGGGACTGAGAGCATGTTGTTCAGGGTGTCGAATTGTTTGTTGGCTACGCTTGCTGTTTTTTTCCTGTTAAGTCCGGCGCAAGGGCAGAACCCCAAAGCCGCCAGAAAACCGAATATCATTTGGATTGTGGGCGAGAACTTTGACCTCGATTTCGGTTGCTACGGTGCAGAAAACGTTAGGACCCCCAACGTTGATCGACTTGCGGATCAAGGAGTCCGCTATACCAACGTCTATTCTACGTCGCCAGTTTGTGCTCCCAGTCGGTCCGCATTCATGACCGGTATGTACGCGACCACAACGGACATGCATCACATGCGGTCGCATCGCGATGACGATTTCCGTCTGCCCGACGGTGTGCGGCCACTAACGCAGCGTTTGCAGGCTGTGGGGTATCAAACCGCGAATGTGACGCATCTTGGCGAGCGGGTGGTTGGGACGGGAAAACTGGATCTGAATTTTGTGAATGAGGGACCCTTGTACCAGACAAAGTTGTGGTCGGAGATTGATACATCAAAGCCGTTTTTTGCACAGTTCAATATGCCGGAGGCCGAGTACGATATCTATGATCGTAAGTCGGCAGAGAAAGAACGTGTGGTTTGGGTGGGTGAAGAATGGCACCCCAAGGTTGCAACGGAGCAGAATGTAAACCCACCACCCTATTACCCCGATCATCCCGTCGTGCGACAGGAATGGGCTCGCTACTTAAATTCTGCCAGCGGAATGGATGTGCGAATTGGCTGGATTCTTCAACAGTTAAAAAAAGATGGTGTTGCTGATGATACGGTAATCGTCTTTTTTGGCGATAACGGACGCTTGGAAGCCAGAGGTATCCATTGGTGTTTTGACAGCGGTCTGCATGTTCCCATGGTGATTCATTGGCCGGCAAATTTTCCAGCACCCAAAGGTTATCGTGCAGGGCTTGTTGATGATCGCGTCATCAGTCTGATTGACCTGACGGCAACAACGCTGGTGATGGCAGGACTCGAAGTTCCACCTCTGATGCAGGGGCAGCCGTTTTTGGGTTCGGAACAAACGTCTGAGCGGCGATTTGCATTCAGTGCAAGAGACCGCATTGACGAGACTGAGATTCGGCAGCGGTCCGTTCGGGGCAAGCGTTTTCATTACGTCAAGAATTTTACGCCCGGTGCCGGTTTTCCCACTTTGAACCGTTACAAAGAGAAATGTTTTCTCGTCAAACCACTGATGCGTGAATTACAGGCTGCCGGGAAATTGACGGGGCTTCCGGCTGACTTGATGAAGCCCTTCGCTGATGAGCAGTTGTTTGATACCCAACTTGACCCTTACGAGACGGTGAATCTTGCAGGCTCTGAAAGTCCTGACCATCGGGCGGCTTTGTTGGAGATGCGGTCTGCCTTGGATACCTGGGCTGCAGAGACGCGAGATCGGGGTGTCATTCCTGAGTCACCAGAGATTGTGGCGCCGTTTGAAAAGGAAATGCACGACTGGTTTGGAACGCCTGGCTGGGTCACAGGGGATCCACAAACACAACCGTAATCATTGAATTCGGCTGAGTGCTGGCGTCACGAGTCAGCGGGGGACTGCTGAGTGATCGGGTGATGTTGGCTCTTTTCGAGACGTGTTAGGTAGCGTGATGTGTGTCACGGGATGCTGGCCGGCCTCGTGCTTTTGAGTTGCCAGAGAGGTGTTTTCGAGTTTTGCTACGTTGGGGGGCGTTAACTCATTGTGATTCTTGGAATTTATAAGATGTTTTCGATTGCGGCAGTTCATCGATTGACCGCTGCTGTCTATACTAGTGGAGGTGCGGGGATTCCTCTTTTTCCGCCGGTAACTCCGATATGACGAGGAGGATTCGATGAGTGAATACGGCGCTTTCAGTGATGACTATTACGTCAACATGAATCTTTCCACAGAGATGGAGTTGCCACAGAGCCGTGAGGCCGTTCTCCATTATTTTGAACAAGTGAGGCGTCGCTACCCAAAGATGCAGAACTTTTACTCACGAGAAAAAGGTGAGTATGTTCTGGAAGAGGAAAAAGATGCCGGGGCTTACCGCTGGGCATCGGTCGAGGGAAAACGTGTTAATGCAGGGGTCGTGAACCCCGAATCCTTCGATTCCGCACTTGAGCAGCACCGGACCGTGCTTGAGCTGATCCCATTTGAGTTGTCCATCAGCCCACTTGATTGCGAGTCGCTGAGCGTGATGCTGGGATTTGATTTCGCGTACCGAGGCAATCACAACGAGATTCTAGCCGAGGCGATTGGGGTTGCGCCCGGATTGGAACGTTTTACCGCAGTTCCCTACGGCAAGCTGCTGTCTCATGAGCCAGCGATCCAGTTCTCTTTGGATGAGGATTGTCGCACGCAATGTCGTGTTAGTTTTGAGACTCGTACCAGCGCCTATCAGGTCCGCAACGGCGAGTACACCGAGGATCAGATCAGCGTCTACTTGACAGTACGCAGGTATGACAGCTTGGGGCCCAATGAGAATTACGCTTCTGAGTTTGATCGCTTAGCAGGGCTCTGCCGAGATCTGGTTGACGAGTATCTCATCACCAGTGTGCTTCGCCCTCTCCAGGAAGCAATCTCGTTGCGATAAGACGGCTCAGGCGGGGTACGCGACACTAAACCCACTCACGCGGGGTATGCGTCACTGGTTGGCATAGGCAGCCAGTGCGGCACGACGGATTTCAGTCGCGGTGGTCTGGCTGGACGTGGCGATGTTTCTTGCATCGTCATCTTCGATTGTGAATCGGCGATTCCCGTTTGGTAATTCGATGACTTTACCGCGGACGGGGCCATATTCTGTGTCCACCACAGTGGCTTCACGTCGTAGTTTGTGGCGATCAACTTGATGCCGGCGGATACCGATCGCGGTCGAGTGTTCAAAGATGATGTTCTCTAGTAATGATGCCCGGTTGCTCGTTGTCATGGCCGTTAGCGTCACACCCGCACGTCCCTTCTTCATGGTGCAAGGTGTCTGGAACACGTCCAATGCTCCAGCCGACATCAGGCGAGTAGCACAGTCAGCCAGTTGTTCTGGTGTGGAGTCGTCGATATTTGATTCCAGGATGACGACATGGTCAGATTCGATTTTATTTGTCAGACCGACGGGTTGGTCGTCGGACTCACCGAGGATGACCCGCAGTACATTCGCCTGGACTTCCAGATCCATGGTGCCGGCTCCGTAGCCAACGGCCGTCATTGTCATGGATGGCAACGGGCCGAAGCTCGTGGCGCAGGCTTTCAGGATGGCTGCTCCGGTCGGTGTGGTCAGTTCCGCTCTGATATCCGATGTGACGACCGGAATTCCTTTCAGCAACTCGGCGGTGGCAGGTGCGGGGATCGAGACCCGTCCGTGTGCAATTGTGATCTCTCCGGTGCCTGTGGGCTGTCTCTTATACACATCTGACGCTGCCGACGACTCCTTACGTGTAGAT
>CAJXTM010000075.1 GCA_913061385.1 uncultured Rhodopirellula sp.
CACGTAAGGAGTCGTCGGCAGCGTCAGATGTGTATAAGAGACAGGTGTTGCCTGCGTGTTTATTGTGGTTAACTTCCAAGTCACCGTGTGCGTCCCAGTTGGCATCATTGTGTGACCCACCGCTGTACAACTGAATGAATCGTACGCCGCGTTGCACAAGACGTCGAGCCATCAGGCAGCGGGTACCAAAATCACGGGTTCGGTCATTGTTGATCCCGTACATTTCGAGAGTTGCAGCATCCTCTGTAGCCAGATCGACCGCTTCGGGTGCAGTACTCTGCATCTTGTAGGCCAACTCGTAACTAGCAATGCGAGAAGCCAAATCGCTGTTCCCCTGACGCTTTGCCAAGTGTTGTGAATTTGCATTCTGAATCGAATCGAGCAAACGCCGCTGCACATCTGCGCTCATATCCTCGGGTCGAGCCAAGTCAAGAATTGGCGCTCCCTTGCTTCGGAAGACGGTGCCTTGATACGTAGCCGGCATGTATCCGCTGCTCCAGTTCTTCGCCCCACTAATCGGGCCTCCGGAAGGATCCAACATCACAACGAATCCGGGCAGGTTCTCATTCACACTGCCCAATCCATAATTCACCCACGATCCAAGTGCAGGACTTCCGGACAACACCTTTCCGCTATTCATCATCAACATAGCTGAGCCATGAATCGGCGAGTCCGCCGTCATGGAGTGCAGGAAAGCGATGTCATCCACATGCTTCGCGACGTTTGGAAACAAAGTACTGACGGACTTTCCGCACTCACCGTAGTTGTCGAATTCCCATCTCGGCTCAACAATCCGCCCGCCGGTCCGGTGTCCACCGCGCCCAAACGTCTTTACATCAACGGTTTTTCCATCCATGCCTTTCATGGCTGGTTTCTGATCAAAGGTATCGATGTGACTGGGTCCACCGTACATGAACAGGAATATCACCGACTTTGCTTTGGGAGCAAAGTGAGGCGGTTTGGCGGCGAGTGGATTGGCGTAGACGTCATCAGCCGCATTAGCAGAGCCATCAAAGAAACCGTCTTTTGAGAGCATCGACGTCATTGCAGCGGCGCCAAATCCGCCACCTGTTTGCCAAAGAAATTCACGACGGGTCCGTCCGCAAAAATTTCCGCTGCGTTTCTTTTGGTTTGCCATGATCGTTCTCGTGTTATTTTTCAGCTGCCGGGGAAAGCATTAGTTTGGGTATTGTCAGGCAGTTGTGTCCTGACATTTACGGGGTGCCTAATCGATGAAGAGAAATTCATTCCAATTCATCACGGTCAAACAATACAATTCGACAGCACGCTGTCGTGATAATTTATCCGTCGTTTCCAACGTTGTGATCAATTCATTGCCGCTGGCAACTTCTGTTTCCGTAGCCTCTCGCGACAACACATTGGCGATCACCCGCCGAACAAATTCGTTGTTATCAAGATCAGCACCACCAACCGAGCTGGTCAACCGTTTTGCCTGCTCATGAACAAACTTGCTGTTGAGCAAAGCCAGTGCCTGCCCCGGTTGCAACGTGACAAACCTGTCTTCACAGGTCAGGTCAGGATCGGGGAAATCAAAGGCGGTCAGAATGGGTGTCAACAAAGATCGCTTCACATGAATGTAGACTGACCGTCGATTTCTTTCCTGCTCAGATGAGTTGCCCCAACCAGCACCAGGCCGTGATTGACCAGCTAGAACCTCACGCGATAGCGATGGATAGAAACTTGGTCCGTATGTCTGACGATTCAGCGAACCATTGATCGCAAGGATGGTGTCACGCACCTCTTCGGCACTCAGGCGTCGTGGATCAAAACGCCACAACGAATCGTTACCAGGATCTGATTTCAAGCCATCTGTTTGTCCGGCAGATGACATCTGATAGGCACGACTTGACATGATCAGGCGATGAAAATCCTTGAGCTTCCAATCACCGGCAATCAACTGCTGAGCAAGCCAGTCCAGCAGGGCAGGGTGTGTAGGGGGAACCCCTAGTTTTCCAAAGTTGTTGCTGCTTCGTACGATGCCTCGTCCAAAGTGGAACTGCCAGACACGGTTGGCCATCACTCTGGCCGTCAAACGGTTCTCATCGCTCGTGATCCAGTCTGCCAACACTCGACGACGACCCGCGCTCTTCTCATTACCTTTAAAGGAAGAGGCATTCGGTGCAGGAGACTCAAAGATGCCTGGAAAGTCTGGTTCAACAGGATCCGCAGGTGAGTGTGGATTGCCACGAAACAGAACAAAGGTCTGCTCAGGCTTCGGCATACACTTCGCCAAGCCCATCACCATCTCGCGTTGAGGCAGAGCCTTGCCCTCCTTGAGAGTATCAGCCAGCTGCTTTTGCAAATCTTTATACTTTTTCCAATCATCTTCGCTCAGATTGTCTTTCAGTTTCTCTTTCAAAACGCGATTTCGGTCCCGCTTGGGCCCCTCGGTCGCCCGCTGATCCGGAGCTGACATTTTGACAATGCCTGACTGCTCGACTTTCCGTATTTCTGTTTCCAGACGGCGTTTGGTTTCGTCGTTGCTGCGGTATTTTTGATTCAGTTCCTCAGACGAGACATCAATCTGGTTATTGGAACGCTGATCACCTCGGTGACCCCAGCGTGTCACATCTCCCATCATGGCGAGAAAACTGTAGTAGTCCTTTTGTGAAATCGGATCAATCTTGTGGTCATGACACCGTGCACAGTTCAAAGTCAAACCGAGCATTGCTTGCCCGGTCGTCATGATAATGTCGTCCATGTCGTCAAAACGCGCTAACAGCGGGTCTGCTGGCTCATCATCCCAAATGCCAAGCCGGTAGTACCCGGTGGCAGTCAATGATTCTGTCGTCACTTCATCAAGTTCATCTCCGGCCAACTGTTCGGTGAGGAATTGATCATATGGTTTGTCGTCATTGAACGACTTGATGACGTAGTCGCGATACTTCCAAGCATTTGGTTTGGCACCATCACGTTCGTAGGAATTAGTTTCGGCAAAGCGAACCAGATCCAACCAATGGCGTCCCCAGCGTTCGCCGTAGTGCGATGATTCAAGCAATCGGTCAACCACTTTCTCGAACGCCTTCGGATCGGGATCCTCAACAAACTGCTCCACTTCTTCTGCAGAAGGTGGTAATCCTGTGAGGTCGAAATAGGCGCGGCGAATCAGATCCGCGCGATCAGCCATCGGATTGGGTTTCAAACCAGCTTTGGCAACTGCTGAATAAACAAACTTATCAATGGGATTCTTGTTCCACTGGGCATCGTCCACCGTGGGTGGCTCAGGATTCTGCATCGGTTTGAAGGCCCAGTGCTGCTGCCATTTTGCACCCTGCTGAATCCAACGCTTCAACAAGTCCACTTCTTCTGGTGATAGCCGCTTACCCTCCGGCGGCATCTGCTCGTCTTCTATTTGAGATGTCACTCGAGCCAACAGAACGCTCGCGTCTACATCTCCCGCAACGATAGCATGCTCGCCGGAATCCGCCTCAGCAAAGGCATCCTCTTGGCTTGTGAACCGAAGCCCACCCTCGGCTTCATCTGGGCCGTGGCAGGCGAAACAACGCTTCGCAAGGATTGGCTGTATCTGCCTGGAAAAATCAACGTCCTGCTTTGTTCCGTTGGTCTGCCCGGAACAAGGCGAAGCCAACACGGAAATCAACCCAACGGACATCAGGAGCATGATCAATCGATGAGTCGAAAGCAGCTTTGAAAGCGAAGGCATCATGTGAATCTTGCAACGGAGGGATACTTGCTGTCGAAGGCGGGTAAAGCATGAACCTACAGTAGAAAACTGGAGATCTAAACCTTTTACTCCCGTCGATCACAGATCTGGACAGGAAGTGTTCATTGTGACCGGTCTGTGCTGTAGTGCCAATGAGAACCAGCGTACTTCCAATTGAGAATTATTCCGCTGACACCACAAGGTAAATAAACGCCAATTATAGGGTGTGATACACGCAATTTGCCTTCTTAATGACTAATTTCATCATTGCGGTTTTCCCAAACCAAAACTCACTCCATTGAGAATCATCGTCTAGAATGAGGCAGATACATTCCATCCAGACATTTTTCGCATCGGTTCGGACGACCAACTTGCCCGTCTGAGAGAGCCTCACACACCATGGTAGACCGCAAACCTGATACGAAATTTCACACCAATCCCGGCGGAAAACAGCATCGGCCCCACGTGCTTCTGATTGTTGAGACGGCAATGTCCTTCGGACGCGGGGTACTGGAAGGCATTAGCCAATACTTGGTAGAGAATCCGCCGTGGTCCGTCCAACTCGACCTGCGAGAACTCATGGTGACGCCACCGGCTTGGTTAAAAAGTTGGGATGGCGATGGAATCATCACTCGATCAACGACTCCAGAGATGGCGGCACTCATATCGAAATCCGGCATTCCAACTGTGAATCTCACCGATATTTACGGCGACCCGGGAATTCCCTCGATTTGGAATGATCACGATGCCATCGGGCAACTCGCAGCCGAACACCTGCTGCAAAGAGGTTTGCAATATTTTGGCTTTTGTGGTTTCACCAACCATCATTGGTCAGAAGCAAGACATCGAGGTTTTAAAAATCACCTGCGTCAACATGATGCCGACGTCCTGTTTCACAGTTCCGACTGGGCACAAGCCAGACGCACTGGATGGGAAACGCAACAAGCCAAAATAGTTCAATGGTTGCTCGATCTTCCCAAACCAATCGGGGTGCTGGCATGCAACGATTTTCGAGGCCAGCATGTTCTCGAAGCCTGCCGCGTGGCACAAATCTCTGTTCCAGATCAGGTTGCCGTAATCGGAGTCGATAATGATCAGGTCATCTGCGATTTTTGCCAGCCTTCGCTATCGAGCGTGATCCCGGCAGCTGATCGCATCGGCTTTGAAGCCGCTCGCATGCTAGACCAGTTGATGCGAAACGAGGAACCCATCGAGCGACATGTCAAAATTGCTCCCATCGGGATCGCAGCAAGACAATCCACTGACGTGATGACGATTGATGATGCAGAAGTCGTCGCCGCATTGAAAATCATTCGCGAGCGCGCCTGCGATGGTCTCGCTGTCGCTGAAATTCTTGAAACAATTCCTATCGCACGCAGCTCACTCGAACGACGATTCAAGAAATTTATCGGACGCTCACCGCAAGCAGAAATCAGAAATGTCCAAATGAAACGAGCGCAACAGTTACTGAGAGAAACCAAATTGCCCTTGTTTCAGGTTGCCAGCCTGACTGGATTCAAACATTCAGAATATTTCAGCGTGGTATTCAAACGCGAAACCGGGCAAACACCAGGCCAATACCGGTGTCGGCTTCCTTAAGTAAGGAAGCCAGTTGATTCGCTGCGGTGTTGATTCGTTCAACAAGAGGCGAACATTTTAAGGGGTCCGTTTCCGTCAAAACTCTCGCATCACAGCAGACCACGATACCCGACTTTCGAGCCAATGAACCTGCAACCTGTTGCTTGCCAGCCTTGAAACGGAATGCTAGCAACTGACTCTTTTGATGTTCACGGCAGAAGGCGTTACCTCTATAAATGTTGGGACGTGCGTGTGGGTAATGCCTCGGCCTCTGGATACTGCTGGAATGAAAAAACTGACTCCCTGGCTGGCAGGGTTCTTTGTATTAACGCTTCGACTCACTTGCCGATTTCGCTATAACAATGACCCCCGACAGTTGCTGAATCGAGACGGCATCAATCATCTGGTCGCGGGCTATCACGCCGTCCAGATTGCAGGTGTTCTGGGAGCCGAACCGGGTGTTGGAACGATGGTGTCACGATCCAAGGATGGTGAACTGGTCGTGCCGGGCTTGAAGTTAATCGGCCACGTGCCATTACGGGGCAGCAGCGGATCATCCGACAAGGGCGGTTTGGCAGCTCTGCAAGTTTTGGTCGAATATGTCCGCGGCGGAAAACCGGTCATGCTGACAGTGGACGGTCCCCGTGGTCCTCGTGGCAAAGCTCACAAAGGCATCAGCCTGCTAGCTCGGAAGACCAAAACGCCGATTGTAGGCGTGCTGGCCATCCCAACACGACGCTGGATTCTTTCTAACACATGGGATCGCTTGCAGATCCCAAAACCATTTTGCACGATCGATTATTACTTCAGTGATTTGATTTACCCCGAGCGTGGCGAGTCACTCAGCGACCTGACACAACGCATCGAGATTGCGTTGGATGAGTTGGAAAAGGAGCACGACCCTGATGAGGGATATCGTGAACGCCCCCAACGCCGCTCCCAACGCCAGAGCGTTTCGGCTCAAAAAGCTGCCTAAGTCGCGGCTGTTGTTGCGAGATAGATTCAAAGATCTGGTGGAACAGATGTAGCGTGATCCCCAGCGGGAACACCGTTCATCCACTTTACAAAAGAAGAGCGCCTACGGTCTTGGGTGAATCGGTCTGATTTGGTCGCTTGCCCGGCATCACAAAGGCTCGATCTTTGATATTATCCGCGTCATGAACGCCCCAGAACACAATCCCGCCCCTCAAGCAGATTCGGCCACAACGATGCTTGAGGCTGCCATTGGGCAAATTAAATTCGCCAGAGAATATTGTCTGGAGCTACTGGACCACACGCCAAATGAGCTTTGGTTCGAAATGCCAGTCGGCCTACCAACTCATATTGCTTGGCAAGTTGGTCATTTGACAGTCAGCCAGTATGGCCTGTTGATGTTTCGAATTCGGGGGCGCAGCCCTGATGATCTTGAGTTGATTCCAAGCCGTTTTCGCAAGGCTTACAGTCGCAGTTCCCAACCCTCGCCAGATACGTCCCGACAACCGTCGGCAAGCGAACTGCGTGAGCGAATGGGGATCGTTTACGATCGCTCGTTGGCCGAATTGGCGGCGATAGCACCCAAAACTCTTATGGAGCCGGTGGACATGCCATACGCGGCTTATCCGAATAAGTTAGGAGCGATTCTTTTCTGTCCGATCCATGAACACACGCATATCGGGCAAATTGGCTTGTTAAGGCGTGCTCTTGGACTGGCCCCAGTCCGCTAGCTCATGCCGCTAGCCCAGTCCCGATTGGTAAGCTCCTCAACTTGCGAATCAAACTACCTTCAAGACGTGCAGTTCCACACCCCATGCATCCTCCGGCTAGAAAGAGAGCTGCAAGTTGAATTTAAATCCAGACAACTATTCGATCGAAACGATCAACGAATCGATCTACGATCATCCGAAGTACTACGACTTGGTATTTGGTGCTGACTGTGCTGCAGAGGTGCAGTTCATTCTGGGTTGTGGCGACCAGCATATGCAGCGACCGCCCAAAAAGTTTTTCGAACCTGCATGCGGGACGGGTCGGCTGCTTTACTCACTGGCGAAGCGAGGGCACGAAGTAGCAGGTTTGGACCTGAACCCCAAAGCTGTGGACTTCTGCAACGCACGTTTTGAGCGTCACGGCATTGATGCAAACGCCTTCGTCGCTGACATGTCCGATTTTGAGGTTCCTCACCGATACGACATTGCTTTCAATACCATCAACAGTTTTCGGCATCTGCAAACGGAAAAAGCTGCGCGAGCACACTTGGAATGCATGGGACAGGCAATTCGTGTTGGTGGCCTTTATCTCCTAGGTGTCCACCTGACACCCACCGAAGTTGCTCCCAGCGAGACTGAGTCTTGGTCAGCTCGTAGAGGACACTTGTCCATCAATACCCACATGTGGACCAAAGAACGAAAAAAGGGAAGTCGCATCGAAAGATTCGGGATTCAATTCGACGTGCACAATCCAACTCGAAGTTTTCGAATTTTGGATGAGCTTGTGCTCAGAAGTTATCGTCCGAAGCAGATGGATAGCCTAATCGCATCTTCTGGTTGCTGGGAAAGCGTGGCGACTTACAACTTCTCCTACGAGCTGGATGATCCTATCGAAGTTGATGGGGCGACCGAGGATGTGGTTTATGTGTTACGGAGAATACGAGCCTGACCCAAGTGTCCGAGATTAGGCAGCGCCCCTCCTGCGACTAACTGCCGCAAACCCAAATGCAGCGATGGCAGCCAGCAAGCCGATTCCCCCAGAAATGCCAGCAATCTGACCCCATCGTTGTTTTTCGTCAGCGATACGCTTGTAGGTGAACCGCTTCCCGAGCTCGATTCCATCACCGACCATTTGCTCGTATTCTCGGATCAACTCAGCCGAAGATCGTTCCGCGTAATCTGCCCGCAGGTCGGCCACATGCTCGTCGGTGGTACTTAAATTTGGGATCAAAACCCAACGAATACCGCAAAAAGCTGCCACAATGAAGCCAGCAACGGTGAGCAATCCTAGAGCAACAAACACCACGGAAACGCCGCCTTCACCCTGCTTGTGCTTGGCTGAATCGGCCTCAGAAGGATCCTCAGCGAGCGGTAATTGCCGCAGAACCCCCAACTTTGGAATCGAGACTTCTGCTTGACATTCGGAACATGTCACTTCGTCGCCCGCCTGCGAGGGGGTGACCGGCAGAAGATTCTGGCAGTTTGAACAAGGCAAAAGATGCATAATAGATGAAGATTTGAAGGGGACCCGACTAGACCGAGCGTTCTCGGTGACTAGAATTCGTAACAGCAAAAGACAGCACCCGCCACATTAGCCCGAACGCTTGACGGCGATACGAGGCAATATAACAACGAACTGTTTTGTTCGTCCCCGTGACCGAATGAGTCGAGTCGCACCCAACGTGGTCAATTTTGTCGATTGTGGCCAGGAAGGCAAAGCCGCATGGTTTGAAGCGAACGTTCCGGGGGGAACTTCTCGATACGTCTGCGTTCCGGCGATAGTTCGCGGGAATACGCAAAGGCGTTCGGAAACACGGGTGATGACGGCTACGGGGGATCCGTAGGCGACGCATCTCGTTCTCACGATCAATTCGATTTGAACCTCCCTAGGATAGGGAATAGCATCTGGCAACTTGGCAAGATCCGAGCCGGCGAGACCTGATATTCAGATCGTCAATCTCACAATCGATCCGAGACGAAAGGGTGCCCCAATCCTAAAGTTTTTCCATTTAGACAGGGTGTTGGAACTCCATGAACATCGAGTGCTAGAGTTGTTTGGTTCTCGTCTCACGAACGTAAAATTTTCAGTGAGTTGGGATATCTCAATTTCTAATGGGCAAACTTCCACGTACCAACTCGCTGGCCTTGGAATTCCGAAAGGCATACTAAAAAATGGGATTAATGAACGACGCAAGACGTGCACCCGTAATTACCCTAGTACAGAGCATCACTTAATCTGACTCCCTATCCTTCTGACATATTCCGCCCAAACCATCACTCATGGACGACAGACCTGACCGAGTGACGACTGCCCCGGGGCCACTGGCCCAAAACAAGTAACCAACCACCTGCTACAGGAAAACACGCGTTTCATCAAGCAACATAATTGCTGATCACTGATTTCACCTCCATGCCGATCTTGCATTTCCTGGGAAAGGAACACATCAAGCGGCCATGACTCACAGCAATCACGATCAAAATCAGCAATTCGCGTGACCTTTAGCTCCACACCCGACAACCAACGCATCCGCGCGAGGAGTTCCTCCCTTGTTCGATACTTTACTGGATGAATTTGAAGCCGTCGCAGCACAAAGCACGGAGGCCATGACAAGTGGCTTCCGTAAGTTGCCTGTGGACGACAACGAAGACAACAACGTTGCCGTGGCCATCGCAGAACAGGCCGACGGCGAAGTGCAACTTGACAGCCCCGATGAACTGCTGGCTGTTGATGAGAGCGAATCTGTCTCTTATACACATCTGACGCTGCCGACGACTCCTTACGTGTA
>CAJXTM010000076.1 GCA_913061385.1 uncultured Rhodopirellula sp.
TACACGTAAGGAGTCGTCGGCAGCGTCAGATGTGTATAAGAGACAGCTCCTCAACTGTCTCAACAGCGGGCTTTACCAGTGCGGCAGCTGCGAATACTTCCGTCACAAGCGGAGTTGATGTGATCGCGATAGCAGCGGCAAGCTCTGGTTCAGACTTCAATGATGTCCAAGTTGTGTTTAATGACGCTGCATCGAATTCGGGTGCTGCGGCTGCGGCTTATGACTCGGATCAGCGAACGATCACTGTGTCCTACGATTCGACCGACGGTACGTCAACCAATCATGATGTGACAGCCATCACAGGGGCGATCAACGGCCTTGCTGAATTCACCGCGACCCTTACAGGCACCGGTGCTAACGCATTCGCGGCTCCCGCTACAAACTCGACTACGGGCAAGACTGGCGGTGAAGTACTCAATGCGGATTTGGTATTCCAACTGACTGGGTCGGGTGGAGCCGAGACCTTTAATTTCAGCAGTGGAACGTCAAAAGATCAAATAGCGTCAGCGATCAGCCTTGTTTCTGATAGTACCGGGATTAGTTCTTCGGTAGCGGCTGGTGTACTGACTGTGACCTCAACTGATTATGGAAGCGACGCTTTGGTTGATGTCGAGGTCATCAGTGAAGGGGCTGGCGGGACCTTTGGTTCATCTCTGTCCAGTGCTCGTGCGACAGGTACGGATATCACTGCCACAGTCAACGGTGTGGAAGCTGATGGCGTTGCAAACACTCTGTCAATCAATACAAGCACGCTGGATTTGAACTTGACAGTTGATGCAGGCAGCTCAACGAACTTTTCATTCAACATCACCGGTGGTGGGGCAACCTTTCAGCTTGGTGCCGATGTGACAAGCACGCAACAGGCTAGTATCGGAATCGGAAGTGTTAGTACCGGTCAACTTGGCGGTGCTTCAGGACGTCTTTATGAGCTCGGAAGCGGTCAAGCCAAAAGCCTGAGCAACAATGTCAGTGGTGCGGCAGATCTTATCGACGAAGTCATTAATAAGGTGACTTCGATGCGGGGGCGGCTTGGTGCGTTTCAGTCGACCACTTTGGAAAGTAACTTGGTTAGCTTGAATGAGACTGCCGCCAACCTCCAGGAAGCAGAGAGCTCGATTCGCGACGCTGACTTTGCCGCCGAGTCAGCGAACCTGACTCGTGCTCAAATTCTTGTGCAGTCTGGCACCAACGTGCTGGCACTTGCCAACCAGAATCCACAGAATGTTCTCGCTTTGCTTCGTTAGAGGAAAGCGTGAGTTGCGACTAAGCCACGGCGGCCGCTCAAGTTGACTTGAGTGGCCGCTGTTTTTTTAGGCTAGCATTTGCATAGGAAGACGTCGAAGTGCTGCGATAACGTCGCTGGCCATGACAGTGCGTTGCTGTGGCAGTTGGGTTGATTCTGGGTCTCGGAATAGGCTTGTGTGATGCTTCATTGAATGGTTTTGAATCTTATGCGTTGTCGCCGGGAGTTGTTGCTTGATTGGTGGTGTGCTTGTAATTCAATAGGCACGCGATCAAACCTATTAACGAGACTAAACAGACCAGAGCAAAGACGTATTGGTGTCCCTGCCTGCCCGGGTAATGGTCAATCATGAAGCCTGTCACAGTGCCAAAGAAAACATCCGGAAGAAATCCGATGAGGGAAACAAGGCCCGCTGCTGTGCCGACAAGAGTGGGTGGTATATGCAGGTCATCAAACACGGCGAAGTAGATGCCACGTAACCCATACATGGTGGCGGCGGTGCTGACTGCAACCATCATGAGCCCCGACCATTGCAGGGTTTGGGGAACTATCAATGCCAGTGAGGCGTTTCCAATAGCTGCCAGCAGGAAAAGAATTGCCATTGATTTGAAGTGACTGAAACGATCTGCGACAAGACCGGCCCCAATGGCGGAAAACGGACGCGCCCAAAATGTGAGTGTGGTGAGTCGAGTTGCTTCTAGATCGCTTGAATGGAATGCATCGACGGCAAAAATTCCGTAGTTGTCAATGCTCTTGTAGCCACAGTAGGCACAAAGCACGACTAGCCCGTGGAGCCAGATGGCAGGGCGGCGTATCAACAGAGAAAGCGAGTTTCTCGTTTCCAGACTTGTGGGTTTTGAGGACTCCCTCCTGCTGAGTTTTATCAAAGCGATCGGGATCAGCAACGCAGTGGTGGCGACCACAAGAATGGTGACCATGATGATGGCCCGCAGTGCTTTTGCCAACTCTTCGGGGGACGCTTCATCTTTCAGGGGAAGAAGTTGGCCGAACAAGAGGGTCAATGCCGTTGCGATCACCGCCGCGAATAAACCACGCCCCGCGTCTAATAGACCGAATGCTGTACCCTGTTGCTTTGCACCTCCTAAGTCATGTGTGACTTTGAGCATCGAGGACCAGAACAGCAGGATGGTTGTGATCCCAAAGTAAGCATAAATACAACACAGCAGAACGCGGTTGGGAGTTTCGAGGAAGGCAATTCCTCCACCTGCCGTCGCGGCCAAAGCGATGCACATCAGCCAGCGTGGAGGAAATCGGTCTGCTAGGGGACCGCCGAGTCCATATGCGATTATTGCCACCATGCCGTAACAGGAAAACGCCAAGCCAAAATCCAAATTGGTGATTCCCCATGCTTCCAGCATGGTCGGTCGGAAAAGTCGAGGGAGTACGAACGGCAATAAAAAGATCGCCTCTCCGGCCAGAATCACCGGCCAAAGAAGCCAGAGTTTCCTGCGGGGCTGGCTTGAGCGACGTTCTTGGTGTTGAGTCAATGAATTTTTTCCCGGGCTCATGAGACGCAAACTGTGACGGTTAGGTTGCCTTCTTGCCTGCGAATAGGAAGCACCTGACAGCACATTTTTGGGACGGATGAGCTGCTGTGTTCGCACTTCGCAACTGAAACGTTTGCTTTTGGGTCCGGTTGCGATGACTAGTGCGGTTGTACAGTGACCGCTGCGCATTTCCCTAGATGTCTATCGAATCCTATCGTTGAATTGTATCAGTTGTTTCCGATTAGAAAACACGGAGACACACCTGAGCCTGAGATCGGATTCGATGGTGGTGTGTCTGTCCCGGTCCATCGCGGCCGGCTTCTACATCACGTCCGCGATCTACCATCTGGATGGAACCACCATGACACGTATCAATACCAACGTCCCGTCGCTCGTCGCTCAAAGCAGGTTGCAAAATAGCAATCAGGACTTGCAGACTGCCCTGACTCGCCTCAGTACAGGCCTTCGGATCAATACCGGTGCCGATGATCCTGCTGGGTTGATCGCAAGCGAGGCACTTCGAAGCGAAATTACCAGTCTGGGCAAAGCTGTCAGTAATACGCGGCGTGCCAGCCAGATCATCAGCACTGCGGACAGCGGGCTTGGGCAAGTGAGTAATCTCCTCAACGACATTCGAGGTCTCGTCGTTGAAGCAGCCAACTCCGGTGGATTGAGTACTGAGGAGATTGCTGCGAACCAACTGCAAATCGATAGCTCGCTTGAGGCGATCAATCGAATTTCGCAGTCAACCACGTTTCAGGGCAGCAAGTTGTTGGATGGAACACTTGACTTTGTGAGCACGGCGCGGAGCGTTGCTTCGGTCCGTGATATCAACATCGATCAGGCAAACCTCGGGGCTGTTGGGCAAATAAGCGCCGAAGTGGTAATCGGCAGCGCAGCAACTCAGGCGTCGATCACAGCAGGCACGGGTGGGTTTACAGTGGCCGGAAATGCTAACGATACCTTCGTTGTCGGTACGGATAGCATTACGATCACGGCTGCAGCCACAGGTTCCGATTTCAACGATGTGCAAGTATCGTTCGTTGACGATGCTGGATCCGGGGCTGCCTCTGCGGCTTACGATGCGACGCAGCGAACTCTCACTGTGACTTACGATTCGACTGCCGCTCTTGGAGATCGAGACATCGACGCCATCGCTGCTGCGATCACGGCAGACGGGACGTTCACTGGTGCAGTGGTTGGAGCGAATGGTGGGGACGCGTTCGTTGAGCCTACCAGTACCCCTTCGACTCTCAAAACTGGTGGGGAAGTTCTCAACGTTGATCTTGTGTTCCAATTGAGTGGTGAGAATGGATCTGAGACGTTCAATTTTGGATCAGGCACGTCCGCTTCACGGATTTCGGATGCTGTCAATCTTGTCTCGGATAGCACTGGAGTGAGTGCAGAGTTCAGTTCAACAACGGGGATCGCGTTCTCATCAACGGGGTATGGAAGTGATACGTTAGTTGATATTGAGGTGATCAACGAGGACGCAGGCGGAACGTTTGCTACAAGCTTAAGTGCGGACCGAGCTACTGGAAATGATATCGTAGCGACGGTCAACGGCGTTGAGGCGGACGGCGAGGGGAATAAGCTGTCGATCAACACAAGTGTTCTGGATCTAACATTGACCGTTGATGCAGGTAGCAGCAGCAACTTCTCATTCCAGATTACTGGGGGCGGGGCTCTGTTCCAGCTGGGACCTGATGTTACGACCAACCAGCAAGCTAGGCTCGGTATCGGTAGCGTCAGCACCGGCCAGTTGGGTGGAGCAAACGGCCGTTTGTATGAATTAGGAAGCGGCCAGGCTCGCAGCCTTGACAACGATGTTGCGGGCGCTTCGGTGATCATTGAGGACGTGATCGCTAAGGTGACCGGCTTGCGAGGGCGGTTGGGTGCGTTCCAGTCAACGACTTTGGACAGCAATATGGTCAGCTTGAACGATACTCTTGCAAACCTGCAGGAGGCTGAGAGCTCGATTCGCGATGCTGACTTTGCACAGGAGTCCGCCAACCTGACCCGTGCTCAGATCTTGGTCCAGTCTGGTACGAACGTGTTGGCCCTAGCAAACCAGAATCCTCAGAACGTGCTTTCGTTGCTGCGATAGACCGCTTTGAGGGTGATACGAGACCGAATGGCAGTTGATAGCAAAGGCCGGTGGGGGCATCTCACCGGTTTTTTTGCATTCTTGAGCAGTGAATAGTAATAGAGTTCACCTCCGTCATCATTTTGTTGGACACGAGGGATTCGGTTTGACGATCTTTTCCGATAACGAAGGTTCTGACGGACCATATTGTTAAGTCCGGGGAAATGTTTCCTTGGATAGCTCGAGAACAGCAATACGCGGCAAATCATGGGGCGAATCCAATCCTCTATTGGCTTGATCACTGGAACCGATATCGGTGGCACGGTGGATCAGTTGGTCGCATTGAGTGGTCGGCCGAGGGATCGGCTCGTTAACAGCACGACCTTACTGCAACAGGAGCAGCAATCGCTCGCAGAGCTAACAGCTGCGGTGATTGGCGTTCAGTTGGCCGGACAGAAGTTGGCCACCACATCGACATTTCGCTCAAAACTTGCGACCAGCAGTAACAGCGATGCCGTGTCAGCGATTGCTGGCACCAAGTCTGAGTCAGGTAGCTACGTTGTCCAGACATTGCAGGCCGCTACCACACACACCGTTGGCTCATTGCAACGATTGGCATCATCTGACTCAGCCCTCGGATACAGCGGTACATTGAGAGTTCAGCCGGCTGGTGGATTCATTGATGATTCCGCCGCGCTCGCCGGGTTGAATGGAGGTCGTGGAGTCGAGGCTGGAAAAATTCGACTCACGGACCGACATGGTGCATCCGCTGAGGTCGATCTAACGACGGTCCGTACCATCAATGATGTGATACAGGCAATCAATGACGCAGAAGTTGAAATCAAAGCCACAACCTTTGGCGATGCTATTCGTTTGACGGATCAAACCGGAAGCACTGTTTCCAATCTAAAAGTCGAACAACTTGGCGCCAATGAAACCGCTGCGGATCTTGGATTGTGGGGCATCGACAGCGCATCATCGACTGTCACTGGATTTGATCTTGAGGTGCCCGCAACGACGCTTGCTTTGCGTGGGGCAGCGTTGAGTGAGCTCAATGGAGGACAAGGGCTTGGTTCGTTGACTAGCCTCGATATCATGCTGGCGGATGGCAGTAACGCATCGGTCGATCTCTCCTCTGCAAACAATACCGCAGAAATTGTTGACGCGATTGATGCGTCCGGACTCTCGCTGATCGTTCGTATCAATGATGCGGGAACGGGTATTCGTGTGCGTGACGTGTCAGGTGGTAGTGGAAGTTTCCTCATCTCATCCACGGATAGTACTGCAGCTAATGTCGGGTTGGACGCGACAAGCACGAATGACATCATTATTGGTGACAACCTAAATCGACAGACGGTCACCGCTGGTACTTTGATGGCTGATTTGAATCAGAGAGATGGGATTGATACAGGCAGCTTTACTATCACTGACAGTGCAGGGGCCGTTGGCGCTATCAATATCAAAGTTGACGATATCACGACCGTCGGAAATTTGGTGGATGCGGTAAATGCTCTCTCGATCGCAGTGACCGCTTCACTTAATGATGCGGGTGATGGGATTGCGCTTGTGGACACAGCGGCAGGAAGTTCAACACTAACCGTGGTGGATACGGGCACAGGCACGGCTGCCGCCGATCTCGGTATCGCCGGCGCAGCAGTCGTTCAAACAGTCGCAGGGGTCAGCGTATCAGCTTTGGTCGGTACGCAGTCTGCCGAAATTTCCATCGATGCAACCGACACCCTTGCATCGCTCGCCGCTAAGATCAACGACACTGGGCGATACGCGAGTGGTTCAGTCGAGGCAAATGATGACGACAGCTTTTCGTTGAGGCTACTGAGCAGAAAAGGTGGTGAAGGTGGCCGTTTCGCGTTCGAAACAACTGGGTTTGAGCTCGATTTGCGTACAACGTCGGCAGGACAAGATGCAAAAATCTCTGTGTCTGCTGATGGTGGCCCAGCTCAGATTCTCTCTTCGACAGATGGTGTGTTCGAACTAAACGGTAATCGAACGGGGGCTGGTTTGATCAATTCCGCGACACTGCTTGATGACATCGCAGGTGGAGCAGATCGAGGAAGTTTTACCATCACTGACAGTTCCGGGGCGATTGGCGCAGTAAATTTGGTCGCGGAGGGAGTCACCACCATTGGTGGACTGATGGACGCAATTAATGATTTGAACGTTGGGGTCCAAGCCTCATTGAATGATGCAGGCACCGGTTTAGCAATCACAGACACAGCGGCAGGTTCCGGTTCACTTGTCGTTGCCGATACCGGTAATGGAGTTGCCGCAGCAAGCCTGGGGATAGCAGGCACGGGCACAACCCAGACGGTGGGTGGAACAACTGTGAATGCGTTGGTTGGACCAGCGGAAATTTCTGACGATGCGGTATCAAGTGGTTTGTCATTCACGCTCAAGCAGGTGACAAGCGATGATATTACGATTGACGTTTCGAACGATACCTCAAGCGTGGTGAGCGCGGCTGAGTCGTTGGTCACCCAGTACAACCTATTGGTTGAAAAGCTTGATTCGCTGACGTTCTTCAATTCCGATACTGATGAGGTCGGGTTATTGTTTGGTTCTTCAGAGACATTGAGGATTCAAACAGGTTACTCAAGGCTGCTATCAGGCCGGATCAGCGGTGCCGGTGACATCAAGTCAATTGGCCAAGTTGGACTAGGATTCAACGATGCTGGTAAACTCGAGTTGAACACATCCGAGTTGCGAGATGCAATCGAGGATGGGGGCCAGGATGTCGAGGAGTTCTTTAGCACAAAGGATTCGGGGTTGGCAGCGAAACTTGATTCCTTGGCGGATAAGCTTGCGGGTGAAACTGACGGCATGCTTTTGAATCGATCCGACACACTGTCGACGCAGATTGAATTCAACAACGAGCGAATCGAATCGCTGAATGAACGGCTGGAAAATGAACGCGAGCGACTTTTGCGTCAGTTTTATTCCATGGAACAGGCGATTGCCAAAATACAAAGCAATCAACAAGCGGTATCCCAGATTTCGCCGATTAGTATCCCAACCTAATGAATGCGGTAGTTGCATTCACAACTCATTGGACGAGTGAACTTGATGAACTTTGGTGATGAACGAATCGCAAGGCGTGATAAAGTGAGCGGTGGCGAACGATACCTTGAATCTGTCGTGCGCACTGCGTCGCCGGCGAAATTGCGTTTGATGTTGATTGAACGCGCTGTTGGCGTTTCAGAATGTCTTGAGTCTGTGTGGCGGGAGAACCCGGGGCAAGGCGCCAATGAGCAATCTTTGAAGTTGTTTGAACTGATCAATGAATTGCTGCGGGGAGTGGTGGGAAGCAAACAGGGGTATGGAGAAGAAATCTGCAAGCAGGTCTCCGATCTATACGTTTTTCTGATGAAACACCTGTTGATGGCTGAGCAATGCAGCGACGTTGCATCGATTGAGGAAATTCGCGTGGTGCTGCAGGTTGAGGCCGAGACATGGAGATTGGCCTGTGCTAATGAGTTACCTGCGCTATCCAGCCAACTCGAAATGGGCAGCGGCAACAGCAGGCTGAATCTCGAGGCCTGATCGATTGTGAGTGACGATGAGTTGCCGCCGGCCCTCAAGCCTTCAAGAGTCACCGCTGGCCCCCCGAAACCTCCAGAGTTAGCAACTGGCCTCTACAGCAATCACCGTCGCTCATGACCGTCGGGGACCCGTGAATTGCCGATGCTTGCCCCAAACGGGGCCTCGCGAAGGCAGGAGTCGACGAAGGGCGAGGTGATTAATACGCATGCAGCGTGTTGATCCCTCGAAGCAGCGGCCCCTTTTTCCTGTGTGCGATTTTCAATCGCAAGTTGTCGAGTTGCTTTCCTTGCGCTATCCTAGGGGCAACGGCTATCCGGTTGAGCCTGCCATTTTTTTCGAATAGAGGATTGGTGATGATTCGCTTTGCTTTAATGTTGCTTGCAGCGACTTTGGGAATGAGTGCGGTACGGGGCTTTTCACAGGAGGCGAATACTGAGGCCAAGGCTGCGGTTGTCGAGAAAAATTCTGGCAAGACGGCAAAAGATGACCAATACCTGCGGATCAAAAAGTCAGACCAGGGTAAGCCGGAGGCATTGCAAACTGCAATCGTCAGATATGTTGGCAAGAAAGGAACCAAGAACGCAGGGAAAATAGTTGATTTGGTGGGTGTCGTTCACATCGGGCAGCTTGAGTATTACGAGGATCTCAACAAGAAACTCGCGAAGTACGACTCGGTACTGTATGAATTAGTCGCGCCAGACGGGACGCGTATCAAGCCTGCGGATCTGAAAAAGAGTCGATCGGTGATCGGCTCCATGCAAACTGGCATGAAAGACATGTTGAATCTTGAATACCAGTTAGAGTTGATTGACTACCTGGCTGAGAATTTTCGGCACGCTGACATGAGCCCAGAGGAGTTCGCAAAGGATCTTGAGCGAAGAGATGATAGTGTACTGAAAATGGTCGCGCGGATGATGGGTGCAAGCTTGGCGACGCAATCTGGCGGAGGCGATGCCGGCATGCTGTTCGCGTTTTTGAGTGAAGACCGTTCGAAGCTGTTAAAACAGACTATGGCGAAACAGTTAGCTGATGTCGGCACTATGTCTGCGGGCATGAGTGACGCTAACGGAGAAAATACCATTATCAAGGGACGCAACGCGAAAGCATTTAGCGTTTTAGAGGACGAGCTTTCCGGTGATTCAAAGCGTGTCGCAGTCTTCTATGGTGCAGGTCACCTGCCAGACATGGCGAAACGACTTGAAGATGATTTCAAAATGACGGAGCGTAAAACTATTTGGTTGGACGCTTGGGATCTCACCCGCAATTAGACGATGTCTAGGGTCTGTCTCTTATACACATCTGACGCTGCCGACGACTCCTTACGTGTAGA
>CAJXTM010000077.1 GCA_913061385.1 uncultured Rhodopirellula sp.
ACACGTAAGGAGTCGTCGGCAGCGTCAGATGTGTATAAGAGACAGATCTGATACCATCCGGCTCTTGGCGTGCAAGACAACTTGGCAAGCGAATATACACAGTAATGGAAACTGATGCGATTAAAAGCGGGAACTGGCATATCCAAGATGGCTATCACGATTGCAAACAATTTGCACTCGAAGGAACCAGAGTTGGACCAGCATCAATGCAGGAACTGTTTGATTTCCAGCAGTCGAAGAAACATGCCAGTCGGTGGAATTCACTTGAGAGAAACAGTCGCGACTTAGCCGATTTATTTGAAAAGCAAATCGAAGGTCCATTCATTCATTTGATCCCCCGCGTAAAATTTGAATTCACCAAGCAACCACCACTTCCGCATGAACTGGCACAAGCTAAACAAGGATACCGCCAGCCGGTACGCTGGAAGGTTCCGAAAGAGCAACGCCGTCCGTTGGCATTTGAGATTCGACCTTTAGTCGATGACAACAAACACTGGATGCTTTACACAGATGGTTCATCTGAACGTATCGCGATCGACAAAGATCTGCTCAAGCGTACCGGGCAGACGATACGACCATTGATCAGCAAACAAGAGCGAATCACGGCAAATGAACGAAAGACAATTCCGTACAAATTCGTAGGTTTGGCGGACTCCCTATTATCTGAAACGTTCAACATTGAAGTATACAACTACGTCCTTAATGAAAACCAAACTCTGACATGGCAAATCGATACAAAAACGAAAACGCTTGACAAGCCACGTGACGTGCTCATGCAAGCACGTCTCATCGACTGGACACCCTATTTAAGCCAGAGTTCGGGCACAGCCCTGCATCACTGGACGAACAACTCGACTCGAATGCGGGAAAACAATCGTAGAGGAAGAACAACGTCCGCCTTTTCTATTCTAGGAGGACGGGCTGCCGTCGAAGAGACCCTGCAACTGCAAGCGTTAAGAGTCCAAGATCAACCCGAGCAGGCATCCAAAGACCACAACGTGTCGGTCGACATCACTTCGATCGAAGGCGTGAAAGTTAGCTCGCACCCATTCAAGGAGATGTTAGCAGGAAAATCAGGTGGCGAGCTTGAACTCGCCAACTATGCGCCTCAGGATCGCTTTTTTCTCTACGTGGGCAAACCTGCCACCGTTGCCAGGATGCTGGACGCGGGGGCACCTTTCATCGCATCGGCCGGCGCCGCATTTACCGGCAATTCACTGAACTATGGGCTGGAACAACGGTACTTGAGGCAACTCGGACTAAGTCGTGAGCAACTCGATGCAATCCTCAAGGCGGGGTTAATACGCGAGATGGCGATGTTCTGCCCCGACTTGTTCTTCATTGATGGTACTGACTTGACTGTGATTGCCAAAGTCGAACAGCCGGAACTAATCAAGGGACTTTTAAAATTACTAAATCCGGCTGGCGATCAATCCCAGTCGATCATGAAAATGGGTGGTGCAGATGATCCATCCTACGTTGCCCTGCGAGGCGATTTACTCTTTCTTGCTACCAGCCTGAGTGAGCTGAAGAGATCTCTGGAGCTTCATGCAAACAACGGCCAGAACAGTTTGGGCAAGAGCGATGAATTTCGCTACATGCTGACGAAACTTGACATCACCGAAAAGACACGAGGTTACGCCTATTTTTCGGACCCCTTCGTTCGACGACTGGTCGGCCCTGAAGTGAAGATCGGACAACTGCGCCGAATTTTGGCGAGGAAGAAGATGGAAGCGTTAACCGCCCACGCGATGCTGGCCAAACTTGATGCCCCCAACGCAATCATGGATTGCGATCAACTGAAAAAGAATGGATATCTCCCTGAAAACTGGCCAGACCAAGAGTACCATTTGGATGCCAGCGGATTGGTCCATTCAGAAACTTATGGCACGCTCACGAATATGCATTCGTTGACCGAGTCTCCGATAAACAAAGCCACGGGCGATGAGGCGAAGGCGTACGCCGAATACCTACAAAACTATTCGAGGTACTGGAGACGTTTTTTTGACCCAATCGCAATTCGACTTGATGAATCAGCCCCGCAACAACTTGAGGTTTCGACATTCATCTTACCGTTGGTGGACAACTCCATTTACAACACATTGAGAATGGCACTGGAAACGGATCGCAATGCGAGCACCCTTGCTGTTCCAACAATCGAGCCTACTCCGGTCGTCAAATTCTCGCTTAATCTCTCCGACATGGCATGGGATGGAATCACCGAAGGGTTTTCCGAATTATTCACTCGCTACTCTGGTACCAGCGCTGCCGTACTGGATGATCTTGGCCCCAGCATTCATTTAGCAGTTTTCGACTCGGACCCGATCATCGCCCTAGGTAGTGGTGACGTATTTGGGTCCTTCGGATCATCCATGATTGGGATGGACCCTGATGCAATAATGATCCCAATCGCATTATCCATGTTCACCCGACCGTGCAGTATTTTTATCAACACGCGGAACCCCGACCGAACAGCGCAGTTACTTAGGCAAGCCGCAACACTCTTCACAGCACCCGATGATCGATTCGATGACTTTCGCGCTCAGATATTCCAAGTCGGTGATCAAGAAAAATGGGTCTGGATGATGGACATCATGGGAATGGTCAAACTGCGGTATGGGATCGAGATCGTCGATGAGTACGTCGTGGTTCGGAATATCCCTTGGTCAACAAAAGAAAAGGTTACGCAAGTAAAAGCAGCAGACTTGAATGCGGTATCACTACAAGTCAATCCAAATGCCTGCATTGAGCAATTGCCAGGTTTATTTGCTGCCGCGTCGGATGCGAACTCAAGGGTTGCGATGTCTGGCCTTGGAAGATTACTGCCATTCATGGTTGGCAAAGACATCGAAATAGAAGAAGCAAGACAGGAGCATCAACGTCTATTTGGTTTTTTTCCAAAAACCGTCTTGGGTGACCAACTGAACTGGAAATACCAACATCTGTCCAGCAACGATTACGGTGACCCAAAGCGTCAACGCCAACCCGCTTTCGATCCCCAAAAACCATTCGGCTTGATGAATCAAATCGACTTTTTGCGTCTTGAAATGGAATTTGAAGACGATGGACTCCGCAGTGCGATCCGCTGGCGAATGCGTCAACCGAAATAGTTGACGTACATCGCCATAGCCTACGCTCATGAATTCCCGACAGGGATCTCGGCGTGAGCGTCAGTTTCGGTCACAATGTTGGACGAGTTACGTTCTGAGCCCGTTTGCCTGACCAAACTGATTGATTGCACCTGATGGACGAAATCGTCTACTACGATCGCTATCGCGCCAAAGAATGCATCGAAAAAGTGTATGGAGACAAGTTTCTGCGGTGGACTTATGGGACACTGGGCGGACGTATCGCCCTGACGTCCATGGTGAAAAGAGCTTGGTTTTCCCATTGGTACGGATGGCGCATGGATCAGACCAAATCGGCTGAAAAGATTCTGCCCTTCATCGAGGAATATGAACTTGATCCGAATGAGTTCCGACAACCAACTGCTGAGTTCAAGAACTTCAATCAGTTCTTCTATCGACAACTGAAACCTGACGCCCGCCCCATTGATTCAGAATCAGAGAGTGTGGTTTTTCCGGCGGACGGTCGCCACATGTGCATTCCCGACATTTCCCAATCTGACGGCCTGTTTGTCAAAGGCGAAACCTTCAATCTTCCTGACTTACTCGGTGATGCACAACTCGCCAAACGATATGCTTCGGGCAGTCTTGTACTTTCCCGATTATGCCCGGTGGATTATCACCGATTCCACTTCCCTGTTGCGGGCGTGCCGAGCGAAAGCCAACTGTTGAACGGTCCGCTGTTCTCAGTCAACCCAATTGCCCTCGTTCAGAATATCCAAATTCTGGCTAAGAACAAACGTTGCCTGACACGTCTACGAACTGAACATTTCGGTGAGGTTCTGTTATTAGAAATCGGTGCCACATGTGTTGGCGGCATCTGCCAAACCTATTCCGAACAAACCAAAGTACTGAAAGGTTCGGAAAAGGGTTATTTCAAATTTGGCGGGTCGTCGACCATGACTATTTTTGAACCTGGACGTGTCCGATTCGACCAAGATCTATTGCAGCATTCGCAGCAGCATCGCGAAATCTACGCAAGAGTAGGCGATCGGATGGGACAGTGCTTGAGACCGTTTTCTGACAATGAATTGTAACCGGACAATGAACTGAAACCGGACAATGAACTGAAACCGGAAGAATCGCAAAACAGAGGCCCGTGCCGCTCACCTGATGTGACGCAGCTTATCTGCTTCAAATCACTCAGTGGGTTCAATCACTCAGAGTATCGATCGTACTCAGTTCCAGTTTACGAAACTCAACCTCGGAACCTTCAGCTTGCAACGCGATCTGCCCCTTGCTGGCAGTGCAACCGGTGCCATGATTCACAAGATCACCGTTGACCCACACTTTGATTTGGTCACCAAGACATTCGATATCCAATCGGTTCCACTCACCCACGGGCTTCTCGGATCCATCGGTGAGGTTGAGGATTCGCCTTGCTTTACCTTCCGTAATGCCCCATTTTTCTTTGGCACCTCGGCGTTTAACCATGTCTGGCACTGTGATGTCTTCGACGATGCACCAGAAGTCACCGGCGTGGGTGTGATTCATTTGAACTTCGATTGACTTGGGAAACATTTTGTAAAGCGCCCGCGGATCGGACGCATTGACAAGCACACCGCAATTTCCAGGTTTCGCCGCAAAACGGTATTCGACTTCCAATCGAAAATTTTCGTATTCTCGATCCGTAATCAAATGGCCCTGAGGATTTCCAAGACTGACCAACATGCCGTCGCGGACAACGAAGGTCGGTTTGGCCTCAGGATTTTTGTCGAGGTGTGGTACATCTACGTGCCAGCCAGTCAAATCTTTTCGATTGAAAAGGCTACCCTCTGCGGTATCTGTCAGCTCACCTTTTTGTAGTGCATTGGCGATGGCTTCCGAAGCCAATGCAGCAACAAAACGATTTCCATCGATATTAAGGTGCACACCATCTCGCGTTAGAATCCCGCTGTGTTTGTTTTCCGGATTATTCTCCTTCAGATGATCAACGAATGACTTCCGCAAATCACACAGGATGACTCCGCTTTCGGACGCAACTCGGCGACTTATCTCCGAATATTCATCAAGCATCTTGTCAAGTGAATTAGCGCCCTCTTTTTTCTCACCAATCACGCTCGGTGTACACAACACGACTTTCGCACCACTGTCAGAGATTTTTTTAATGAGACGCCGAAGCCCAGTGTCAAACTGCACCGTGGGCGTCCCGTTGCCACGCGTGCTGTGCCAAACATCATTGATCCCAATGTAGATAAACACGACAGAAGGCGATTTGCTAATCAGGTCTCGCTCCAGACGCTTTTCAAGATCCGGAACTTTATTTCCACTGATACCGGCATACACGATCTCCACCCCGAGGCCAGGTTTTTCTTTGGCGATCGCGTCACCGATCAACTTGCAGTAGCCGCCGGGCCGAGCGCCCGCTTGGGTGATAGAATCACCGAAAAACGCAATCACCTCTTTCTCCGAAAGGGGCGACTGCTTACCGGTTAGACTCGCAATCCCCTCTGATTGCGCAAAAACGCATGAATGCGGCCCAATGGCAAAAGGAATCGCAAGAAACAAGGCAGACAGTAGCAAAACGACTCGCACAGACATCATGAATCTTGTGGATTTGTGGGGATACAATAAGACGAAATCGACACCTCACCAGTATGGCGATTTATTACGCTCTTGTGTTGGTCGAGTCGGCATGCCCCTGATCAGCCAATATCGGTTAGTTTCCGCTCCAATAACCAGATCGCTAGAATCACCAGAGGAAAAAGAAAACCGGTCCCAGTCCAACCCGCCAAAGCACAGCACCAGATGCCTCAAACATCGACAGAATCGTCCACAGCCAGTCTTTACACGTGGACTGAACCGGTGATCATGTGCATGTGGCAGATGTTCATATTCCTGTCTCTCAAGAACGCGATTTTCCATGGTTTTGAGGAATCAGAATCTCTGGTCGCCAATATCACTGGCTTCGTCAGACCCATATTTGCCTACGCGTCGCCACTGATCGCGATTCTCTTCATCACAGGTTATGTGTGTGTGTTTGCTTTGCCAGCCATGGGAAAAAGCAATCGGCTGCTGCTTGACTGCATGGGATTTTTTCTTCTTGCCAGAACTTTGGTTGGCTTTGTGATGCTCAACCTACTGATCATCAACCCCCTCAGTGACAACATGTTACTGCTGCGACAATTCCTGTGTTTCATGCCAGCGTTGATTCTCGGTTGGGGCTGGCTGTACTGGCGGCTGGATCAGGGAGCACGGCGCAAAGGTCGACAATTACTTTTATTTCCAGAGGATTGCCCAAGCGATCTCCGAGAGCCTCTATCAACGTTTGATTACTACTATCACTCTGCGATGGTGGCGTTCATTTTCGAACTCAGCGAGGTTGAACCATTAACCAAACCGATGAAAATTCTGTTTCTGATTAATGCCGGCATGATGCTGGATCTTGTTGGTTTGGTCCTGACTCAGGCAATAGGTTTGGCGGGAACCGGATGAAAGTCGTCGACAACTCTAAAAGTACATTTCCGGAATGACGAGCAAAACCACCTGCAGTTGCTACACCCTCGCAAGAGCCGTGTACAACAAAGCATTGTTAATTCATCGTTCCAGCAAGATTCATGGCCATCATGCACGGCAAATCGTGCCATAATCACGACGGTACGCATACTGATTCCATGCCCCGAACGGAATCTCATGGACGCAAACACTGCACACACCACTGTTCAGTTGTCGAGTTTCCGAGACAAACCTTCCGACAGTTGATTGACGATGAGCCTTAATTCAGACAGCTTATTCAGCGAACACTTCCGAGAGACACGGCGCCAACTGCGTGCGTTGTGGCTGAAAATCTGGGGCGGTGGGT
The DNA here is from genome assembly GCA_913061385.1 of uncultured Rhodopirellula sp. Classification (GTDB taxonomy): domain Bacteria; phylum Planctomycetota; class Planctomycetia; order Pirellulales; family Pirellulaceae; genus Rubripirellula. The sequence goes on from CAJXTM010000077.1 coordinate 6,928, forward strand.
TCGCTGTCGCCCTCATCGGATTTTGCTTAGCATGGTTTTTCATCCAGCCAGCGCCTCCACGTGAGATACACATGGCGGTTGGTTCACCAGATGGTGCCTATTTTCAATTTGCGAACGCCTATGCAGACGAGCTAGCGAAGCAGGGAATCGAGCTTCATCTTCATACAAGTAATGGATCACTGGACGATTATGAATTACTGCAAAAAGATGACAAAATCGATTTGGCAATTGTTCAAGGCGGGACTGCTGCAGCAAACAAACTTTCAGACCCCAATATCGAGTCATTGGCAAGTTTGTACTTAGAACCGCTCTGGGTATTTTACCGCAGTGATGAACCTTACCCTGACCTGCGTTCTTTCAGGGGCAAAACGATTGCAACCGGTCGTTTTGGTAGCGGCACAGCAGCTTTGTCAGCACTACTTTTGAAAGAAAATGGAATCACGCCATCCTCCACAAAGTTCCTGCCGATTGGTGGTCGTGAATCAATGCGCCAACTCAAAGATGGATCCATTGATGCAGCATTTTTCGTCACATCGCCAAGTGCTCAGGCGGTCCAGTCGCTGGCATTGATTCCAGATCTTCATCTACTCGATTTCGCGCGTCACGAGGCATACTCAAGACGGCACCCCTTTTTGTCAGCAGTGGTACTCGAAGAAGGTGTTGTGGACCTTGAGAGAAACTACCCAAAATCCGATGTCCACTTGATTGCGCCAGCTGCTAACCTCATCGCCAACAAACGTTTACACGACTCGTTAGTTCCGATGTTACTGCGTGCAGCTAATACCGTTCACCAAAATGAGCCAAGCCTGTTTCAGCACACCCAACTTCCATCTGCGCAGTACATTGAATTCCCCTTAAACGAATCAGCAAGACTCTATTTTGAATCTGGTCCACCACTGCTTCAGAAATACCTGCCTTTTTGGGTTGCGTCGTTTTTCGATCGCGGAGCAATTCTAATACTGCCTGCCCTGACTTTACTTCTTCCACTCTTCAAAGTTGCCCCCCCTCTCTACCGCTGGCGAATTCGCTCTCGCATTTACCGCTGGTACAAACTACTCCGCGAAATGGAAACGGACCTGAGAGGTGAAGACGATGTCGAGAAACTGCATGCTCATTGGAACACATTGCAAGTCATGGAAACCGAACTCGATGATTTGCAAGATGTTCCATTGGCATACATGCAGGAGTTCTACAGTCTCAGACTGCACATTGAATTTGTAGAAAGACGTGTCATTCGCAGGCTCAGACTAAATAACGAGCCAAGTGAGAATTCGGAGAACGAGAACCCGACCGACACACAATCAGGGAACGAAACGGAATCAAATGCGACAATTCTGAGCAAAACGGAGAAAACAATCGCGATCGATTCAACAGTCTCATTTGACACCGCTCAAGTAACGGTGACCGACATTCAATCCGAGCAAAGTGATTTATCTCCCAACAACAATGACGTATCCCCTGAGAAACAATAGGGTGTTGGGCAAAAAGAATCGGTTCCACACCGCCTCATGCGTTTATCAGAGCCTAGTCAATACGCGTAATCAGATCCCGCCTGCCACACGCATCTCATCTACCCTGCACCTTTTTGGTAGCCCTTGAGATCAAAACAATTCAGCGATCGGTTTGCCGAGATCCGTAATCGGAACAGGCCGATCACCGTCATAGAGATTTGCGGTGGGGTCAATCTGCAGTGCAGCGAGTGCAGTGGCAAAATAATCTGGAACACTGACTGGCTTGTCAATAACTTTCTCACTAACGTCGTCTGATTGCCCCCACGCTCCCGTATGATTCAACCCACCGCCAGCGATTACACTTGTAAAACATTTTGAATGATGGCCTCGACCACCGCCTGAATCAAAACCACCGGGGCGACCAAATTCAGAGTTCACCAGAATGACCGTTTTGTCGAGCAGGTCATGCTTTTCCAAATCTGCCATCAATGTGGCGAGCGCCGCATCGAGATCCTGAATCAAGAGATGCTGATTTAACTGACCTGCGTTATGTGTATCCCAACCTGTTCCATTTTTGAAGTTATCGCTGTAGGAAATTTCGACAAATCGAACACCAGCTTGAAACAGCCGTCTCGTCAACAAACAACGCTGGCCAAATTCACTTGCGTATTCATTGCGAAGAGAATCAGGCTCACGACTGAGATCAAAGACACTCATAAATTCGGGTCCAGCCAACCGCAAACTTTCGGCAATCACAGCATCATATTGCGCGAACTTTGCGTCATCATGAAAGCGATTTGCTCCGGCACTGCGAACAGCATCCAGCAACCCCTCACGACGGGCAACACGATTTTCGGCAATTGACTTAGGACGAGCCAGTCCAGCAGGCCCGGCATTAATATTGGTTGAATAAACGTAACCAGCCTTGGGGCCAAGAAAACCGGGACCACGAGCGATATTCGGATACCCCAGCAGCATGTAAGCGGGCACACCTTCAGTCGCCGCCCCCCGTTGATGCGCTACAATCGATCCCAGCGATGGATAGGTCACCGTACCACCAGTGGGACGGCCCGTATGCATACGATTTGCAGCAGCGGCATGCTCATCAACCACATCATGATTGAGCGTTCGTATCGCGGTAACATTTTCCATCAGGCGGGCTGTTTTCGACAGGTGCTCACAAACTTGCACACCTGCAACGGCAGTATCAATCGCGGCGTAATAGGATCCCTGTCTCTTATACACATCTCCGAGCCCACGAGACCGAGGCTGAT
>CAJXTM010000078.1 GCA_913061385.1 uncultured Rhodopirellula sp.
CGTAAGGAGTCGTCGGCAGCGTCAGATGTGTATAAGAGACAGGCACAATGTAGGGCACGCGTCCCCCTACATTGAATCTTGCGGGACGCCCATGGGTCGCAACTACCGTCGGTTCAGCTAGGAACTTGATCAAATTCTGCTTGCGAAGTGCTGATATCAGAGCCTGGAAATCACCAGCGTTTGCAAATAGCTTGTTCGTTGCGCCGAGGCCTGCCCCGGCGGTGGGTATTGCGCTGGTACCACTTGCTGCTGCGCTGATCAAACCACCAGGAGCAGAATAGAAGAATGAACCCGTCGACACGCTACCCCAATCAATACCCAGATCTCGCAGTTTTGTACGAGATACTTCCATGATTTTGGTATGAAGCAGAACCGTCTGGACTCCAACAACGCGAATGTTGTTGACAACCGTCGTGTAGAACTGCTCTGTAATCGCAACTGCTCGATCAACATCGTCCACGCTGGTTACGGTACCAGAGATGATTGCGCTGTCCTCGATTGGAATCACTTTGAGTGTCGCCAATGGAAGTTGGCTCTCCAGAATTCCTTCCACCTGTCGGGCGTCAGCCATCACAATCACGTCGACTGTGTATAGCCGATCATTCGTGTCCCAAAGATTTAGCTGTGTTGTACCAGGCGTCTTCGCAAAAATCTGAATTTGGTTTTGAGAAACCGGTGTCGCTCCGACCACCAATTCATTGTAAACCTGAAACTTCGGAATTCGTTCTTCCAAAGTTAGAATGCGGCTACTCTTCACAATCATCTCAACCCGCTCGGAGGGTTGCGAGATATTGTGGCCAACGGCAGAATTTGTTGATGCTAAAACACCTTGGGCATTCTGGGCATACGTCGGAAGAGGGCAGACGACGGATATCGTCGTGGCAATCAATAATGCGGCCGAAAGCCGTGCCATCAATCGGATCGTTTCCATCGCTGGGGCATCCTTGCTAGACCAAATTCGAATCCATTCGAATTCTGTCGTACTAAGCGAGCCAATGCTCACTGGAGTATCGATAGAGGTCAGGGCGTGTAACGGTTGTAAATGAAAGGTTGTTATTGACAGGCTCGGCTAGCTGTCGAAAGGCTGATCAATATTTTCTTCTGGGTTATCCCCAAGCCGATTTCGTTACGGCTGTTTCACTCGTTCGCCGGTGAGTTGTAGAACGGACTATTCTCCCCGTTCAATCGCTGGTAATCATCGTCCTCGGTAATCCTTACTGGAAGAGTACTCTTCATGGGTTTCTGAGGCTCCGCATCCTTGGCTCCCACTTCGCCAATCAGAACCGGCAACTTCCCCGATACGATCCAGTACTCAAGCATTCGTCCCCCAACGATTTTGAACATCGTAAAGCCTTCAACTTTTTCCTCGACCTCGTTTGGCTCGGCTACATCAGCTAGTCGGGTTTCCTCAAGACGCAGCCTCTCTGCCTCCTGTTCCTCGACTTTGCGATGGTTTTCGATCAAAGCGATGAATTTCGATGCAGCTTCGTTCGATCCATTTTCGAGGGTGTGGTCCTGATCGCTGGCTCTGTGTAACTCAATATCAGCGAGCTCTTTGGCGTAGGACCAAGCGTCTTTGTCTTTCTCGGGAATAAGCAGTTGGATAAAGCGAGCAGGCTTTCCACCCTTATCGTCAGGACGTCGTGATGTGTTTCCATCGATCGAGAAGACACGAATTCCCATGAAGACTGTCTGCGAACCGCTACGGGGGATGAACTCACCCTTCTCGAAAAAGCCAACGATGTCCACACGATCGCCAGGTTGGAGTGAGCTGGTGATGCCCAGTTCACTTGCATCCATATCAACAGCTTTCCAGCCATTGGGCACGCTTGACCAGTTCTCGTCCATCAATTTGGCTGGCATGATTGGCTCGCCATCGAATAATCGCTGTTGGGCGTATTTACCGTTAACTTCCGCCAGCTTGTTGCTCGCTCCCTCCGGAACCTTATCCTCGGGCCATCGTTCCAACGCGATTTTCTCCGCCGAAATTTTCTCCCCTACATCGATCATTGCCGAAGTCACGAAGATTTCAACCATGTTGGTTGTGTTCTGATTGCCCTGTGCTTTTAGCCATTCGCTGGCCAAAACGGCTGCAACGGAACCGCAAACGCATGCAAGAAGCAGATAAATCGATTTGTTACGCATTGCAGCTATGTCGTCTGAAACGAGTCGCCCGTGGGGTGTGAGGGTCAGTCCTGTCAACGCCAAGGCACGAACTAGACTACCGTAGGAGTCTTTTTCGGCACAAAACATTGGATCGCTGCAATCCGCATTACCGTTGAGCTATCAACTATATGATCGGCGACTCCAACGCAATCGATTAGAACCTCCTAATCGTTAGACTTTGACACCCGAATCATCGGACTGCTAATGCTCAAACAAGCATCCCGGCAATTGCAAAGTAGGCAATCGACCCGATTGCCATTGGAATTCCGTACGGCAGCAGGTGCATGGAAGGCTTTCTTTCACGAGCAATCTCAGAGAGTTTCTGAGGATTGCGAATGGTCTTCCACTCGTGCAGGATCTGGTGACCCATCGCGAAGTGCTTCTGCCATTCTCCGCTTTGGAGGATCATGAACACTGCCATAATTCCCCCTGCAATAGCGGTCGCAGCAAATGCATAAAGCGTGACAGTGGTGCCAAGCCAAGCACCAACACCGGCCAGCAGTTTAACGTCACCGGCACCCATGCCGCCGACGTTACGAAGGACTAGCAGCAGCATCATGCCAACAAAAGTTCCCATTAAGCTCCATCCCAGTCCGGTCATGCCATCCTGCATGGTCCAGTGCAACCACCCGCAGGTAATGAAGGGAAAGGTAAGCCAGTTAGGCACTTTTAAGATCGCGCCATCAATGATAGCGGCGATGATGAGGACGGTGGTTACGAACCAGACGATCCAGTTCTCAGCAATTCCTTGAAATAACATTTCCATGTGAGTATCCCGATTAGTTTGTTAGCGAGCGATGGGTGGCGAAGAGAGCGTGGAGTACTCAACGTCGCCAATTGCACGGTTCGATGACCGTCAACGCGGACCTATAAGCCAACTGAACATTGCGAACAGAAGCGTCACTAGGCAACATGACAATTGCCAGGCGTAGGCGGCGGCGTCGGAGGGCAGTAGTGGGTAGTTCATGAGAGGATCCCACAGCGGGCAAGAGTTGGTGCGGCGGAAATCGGACCAGTGGGAGGCGTCAAAGTGTCAACCTAAACGCAAACATCCCGGCGCCACGGCACGGTTCCTTCAGGACTGGAATCGAGCCGAAAAGCGACGAGATTTCTTGGATGTGCCGCTGGATTTAAGCGGCATGCGATTTAGTTTGCGATCGCAGTGCCAACTTCTTCGAACTTGGCTTTTGCGTTGGTACCAATCGTTCCGACGGCGGCCAAACATACAACTACGATGAGTGCCAACATAACGGCGTACTCAACTGCAGTTGGACCATCTTCTTCTTTCAGGAATTTTACGATGCTGTCAGCGAAATTCTTCATGTCTCTCTCCTCACGAGTGAGACGCATATCTAGTGGATATACGACGACGACTTAAAATAGAAAGACTCGACGTGAGTCTTACTTGATTAAAGGAACAGCCTCGTCTCCGACTTTCGTCTGACACGCCTTGGCATGGGATCACGGTCACGACCGCAAACCCATTTTCCCTTGGCAACCCGGCGGTCCAGCAAACTCAGAATGCATTCGTGCACTGTGAATAGGTTGGATCCGTGGCTTTGCGCCCCGCCTTTACAGACGGTTTGCCTTTTGTCCAGGGAGCAAGGCTGACCAAAACAGCAGTCATCGCATTCTTGCGACTATTTCCGTTTTGGCAGCGAGCCGAACAACGACTCACTCACTTCACTAAAACTTATGACAAAAAACCCCGGTGTCAAAAAACTCTGGTTAACGAAACCTTGGCGATCAGAATGATGGTCCAGATATGCCGGTTGTTTGTCTTAGATGCCGTTGACGATGTAAAAAAACAACATCGTCAATGCCTAGCATTTTTAGCGGCATTGCTTGGTGGGTTGCCGAAATTGCCAAGACCTTGGCTTTATTCTGGCCACCACTCCTTGGGCTGGGCCCCTCGCTTCCATTCTCGTTGAATCTGGGAGGGCAGTCTCGTTTAAGACTGAAAGCTACCCTCGTTCCACTTTTCATTAGTGAACATTGAATACGTACGAGCGTCGGTGCCACTGGCAGTTCATTCCACCGTAATCTTGGTGGGTTGCTGAAGGTAACTGACTAGATCACGAATGTCAGTTGCGGAAAGGGTGTCTAGTAGACCATCCGGCATCGGCGATTTTTCAGTCTCTTTGCGTTCCTGAATCTTTAGCTTGTCAAACGTGATTCGTTCGGTGGCCGTTTGGATTGAGATGGTGCGGGCTGTTTCATCCGTGACGAGACCATTGAATAGGCGATTGTCGGTCGTTAAAAGAATTGTCATTCGATAGTCCTTGGCAACTATACCGCTGGGATCAATCATGTTGCTGAGCAGGTAATCCAGATCATTGCGATTTGAGCCTGTCAGATCAGGGCCGATTTTTTCACCCTCGCCGAATAATCGGTGACAATTTTGGCAGAGTTTTTTAAATAATCGGTGTCCATTGCCAAGCTCTGCCTCGGCAAGCACGGAACCTGAAAGTGATTTTTTCAGCTGATCAATGCTGATTTGCATTTCTTGCGGGGTCGTTCGTGTTTCCCCCCAAACCCGTCCAATGAGTTCATTGAGGTCAGGGTCACTAAAGCTTTTGATTTGGCTTACCTGAAAAGCTGAGAGATCGCTGGCAGGAATTTTGTTTTTTTCAATCGCCTGCAGCATCGCTTTCGCAAATGACTTGCGAGATACAAGGATCGACATGACTTGTGGACGGACCGGGCTGCGGAAATTGCGATAGCGTTCTACTAGGCTTTCCCCAATCTCAGGTTCATCGAATTGGGACAATCCACGGGCCGCAAGCAGATTCATATGTTGATCAGAAAGAAGATCTTCACAGATCTTTCGCATCCCCTCGGCATCACTTTGGATCACCGTCTGTAACGCAGCTAGTCGAACTGCGGGTTCCCACTGATCTTTCCCTCTGGCGATTTTTCGTAACTCCTTAATAGCACGACCATCACCAAAGACGACACCCAATTCACGAACCTGGTTAGCGACTTCAGGTGCTTGAATGCTGGTAACCAGATCCCATGACTTTGGTCGCGGGGCCCTGATTCTGCCTTTCAATCCCCGTGTGACACCCTCCAGGACTGTCTGTAAGTAAACTCCCTTTCGATTTGCCGCGTGTTTTAAAAGTTGATCCAGCACTTTCGGAAACGCATCGACTTGCTCGGCGATGCAACGTGAAATCAATTCCAGTGTTTTCGGGATTTTGCAATCACGGGCTACGGCGAGCAGATCACCGGGATTCTGATTGGCAACTGGAATCAATCCGTACCAAATCATCAGTGGCAGATTGTGGTCAGCAGTATCTTCTGCATGTTGTACAAGAGCATTCGCCAGCACAGGGCGGAATTCAATTGGCAATCGTTGCAAGGTAGAAGCAAGGCTCAGGCGAACAAGAGCAGATGGATCATGATTGGCCATGGCGAGCAAATGTTGCATAAGCTCACGTGCCTGCTTTTGAACACGACTGCGATCGGCTTTACCACTTGGGGCCGGACCAATCGCATCATCAAGAGGCCAAGTATCTGTGAGAAGTCGAATGGACCAGCTTCTGAGTGATTCTTGCTCAACGTTTGAAAGACCACGTAGTATCGCTGGAGTTGTTCCACCAATAACATGCAGGGTTAATAGAGCTTGAACCTTGGTGCTCGGAGTGCTGTTGGGTGAATCAAGCAGTGCGTTCAGCAAAGGATAGCTGGATGTAATGTCGCTGGTCATTCGACGCCGCGCAAGTTCAAGCCTAGCTTGGCGTGTCTGCCAATCATTTCGACCCACGTGGGTATTGACTAGCCGAGGCAGCGACCAGGTGGCAAGATCTGTTGGTCCGCTTGAGACGAGGGGCTTGGTGTTACGTACTTTAAAGATACGACCGCTTGTTCGGTGCACCCCCGTGTGTTCGTGGCACTCGCCGGCATCGCTCCAATCCAAAACGAAAACAGCACCATCCGGACCAGAACCAAGTTCCATACCGCGGAACCACGGGTCTTTCGCAAGGAGCATGTCTTTGCCGTGGGAGGCCACGTATCCTGAACCTTTGCGTTCAAGAATTTCCTGGTTTGCGCGGCGACCATGGAAATTCAGTGTGAAAAGGCGATCGCGATAAATCTCTGGCCAGTTGTCTGCCTGATAAACCATCGTCCCAGAGTGAGCGTGGCCACCACCAAAGGAATTGGCAGTGCCGTCTCTTGATTTTGTCCAGCTTTCCCCTGTATCGAAATGCCAATGATCGGCATGAAAGTCAATTAATTCGTAGACGCGTCGATTAGGGTCCAATACAAATGGTCGAGTGAAGTGTGCGCCCGGGATCAGATGCCATAGGTGTCCGTTGACAGTGTTGACGAAGAACGCTTCACCGAGTGAATTCCAGTCGTGACCCCATGGGTTGGTGGTTCCGGTTGTAAGTACTTCGACTCGCTTTTCTATTGGATGGTAACGCCACATTCCACCTTCCAACGCGAGTCTTTGTCCATCAGGTGATCCCGGCACTCCAATTCTTGCGGGGCATGAACCACCACATCTTCCATACAGCCAACCGTCGGGTCCAAATTGCAGACCATTAGCAAAGTTGTGGTAGTTTTGTTGCGCGACAGTGAATCCGTCAAGAACGACCTCGCCGGGGTTGTCGGGTATGTCATCGCGATTGCGATCAGGAATGAAGATCAATTTGGGAGGGCACATTAGCCACACCCCATCCAGGCCTACTTCCATTCCAGTCAGCATCTGTACGTCATCTGTAAAAACAGTACGTGTCTTGAATCTGTCCTCGTGCGTATTGTCAAAAATTACGATTCGGTCGCGTAAGTCGAGTTGGAATCGCTGCTTGCGTTCAGCGTATGTGTAGTTCTCGGCAACCCATAAGCGACCTCTGGCGTCCCATGACATGGCGATGGGGTTCTGGATGTCTGGCTCTGCTGCAAAGGCTTTCGCAGTCAGTCCTGCGGGCAATTGCATACTTGCTGCCGCGAGTTCCGCGGGCATTAGCGTTTCATCAGATATTGGTTCGCTATTAAACAACTTTGGGAAATCTGCCCACGCACAGGGCACGAATAGCAGACTGAAAATCCAAGTGAATGAACGCATTAACAACCTCGCTTTTAAGCCAGTAGTGGTTGGACAACCTTGCCATGCACATCTGTAAGGCGGAAGTCCCGCCCCTGAAACTTGTGGATCAACCTTTCATGGTCAATTCCAAGCAGATGCAGGGCAGTGGCGTGTAGATCGTGTACGCTGACCCCGTCTTCGGCCACGTTCACGCTGTAGTCGTCTGTGCTGCCATGGTTGACACCACCTTGGGTTCCACCGCCCGCCATCCACATGGTAAAGCAACTTGGGTGATGATCCCTGCCGTAGGATTTTTCCGTCAGCTTTCCCTGCGAGTAGATGGTTCGACCAAATTCACCGCCCCAAATGACCAGTGTGTCGTCCAGCATGCCTCGTTGCTTGAGGTCACGTAGCAGCGCCGCAGTGGGTTGGTCAGTATCTTTGCACTGTTTTCCAATCTGGGTTGGTAAATTGTTGTGTTGATCCCAACCTTGATGGAATAGTTGAATGAATCGTACGCCTCGCTCTGCAAGGCGTCTGGCAATAAGGCAGTTGTAAGCATAACGACCGGGCTGATTCACTTCGGGGCCATAAAGATCCATGATGTGCTTTGGTTCATCTGAAAAATCCAATAGATCAGGAACAGACATCTGCATGCGATACGCCAATTCGTATTGCGCGATGCGTGTTTCAATTTCGGGATCTTTTACCTCATCAAATTTGATCTGGTTCAATTGTTTCAGAGCATCCAGCATCACGCGGCGTTGGTCTCGTGTGATGCCGGCAGGGTCAGAAATATCAAGGACCGGGTCTCCTTGGTTTCGAAACTTGACACCTTGGTGCTTTGAGGGCAGGAAGCCACTTCCCCACAGACGGTCGTACAGAGGTTGGCCAGTCTTGCCAGTACCTCTGCTGCTCATTGCTACAAATGCCGGCAGGTTGTCATTGTTGCTGCCCAGACCGTAGCCAACCCACGAACCGATGCTTGGGCGGCCCGGAATCTGGGACCCCGTCTGCTGAAACGTGATGGCGGGGTCGTGGTTGATCGCGTCGGTGTGCATGGACCGAATGATGCATAGGTCGTCAGCCATACTTCCGATGTGAGGCAAAGCATCGCTGATCCACGAACCGGACTGGCCGCGTTGGTTGAATTTGAATGCGCTGGGCGCGACTGGGAAACTGGCCTGAGCCGAACTCATGGTCGTTTTTCGATCATCCGGATAGACACTACGCGGTACTTCCTCGCCAAAACGCTTTGCTAGTTCTGGCTTGTAGTCGTAGAGGTCCATTTGTGCTGGACCGCCAGATTGAAAAAGGTAGATCACACGCTTTGCGCGAGGTGTGAAATGTGGCAGTGCCGGCAGGCCATGGTGGACTGTCGAGTTCTTTTCCTGTGCACGGCCTTCACGATTCAGCAGGGATGCTAAAGCGAGTGAGCCAAACAGCATTGAGCGTCGCGAGTACAAGTCCTGATTCATTGGTGAGGTCCTTACTCCTTACTTATGGTCTCGTCGAGATTCAGCAATATATTGGCAAGCATGGTCATGGCTGCATGCTCGACTGCCGGAATTCTCTGGTCACGTTGAGTTTCACCCATCTCCAGAAGAAGATTTGCCTCAGCTGGTTTGGCGGTATAGTGCGCGAGAAAATTCGCGTGCGTATTTTCCATGATGTCCAACTCAGCAGGTTTCGGAAGCCGTCCAGTGGATAATTGGTATCCAAATATGATCGCTTGTTTGAGTTCGTTTTTGTCGTGCGAAAACATGCGTTCGGCCAAACAACGGGCGGATTCAATGAACACCTTGTTATTCATCAATGTTAATGCTTGAAGAGGCGTGTTGGTTGTCTCCGTTCGAACCACACACACTTCTCGTGCAGCAGCATTGAAGTTCATCATCGTCGGAGGAGGTATCGTTCGCCGCCAGTAAGTGTAGAGACTGCGACGAAAGAGATTCGCACCTTTGTCTTGCTTGTAACTGTTGTTGGAAATTGATTTCCAGACCTTGGGCGGCATGTACGGTTTTGTGGATGGACCACCAACTTTTTCAATCAGCAGTCCGCTGACGGCGAGAGCCTGGTCCCGCAAAGTAAAAGCAGGTAACCGACTGCGAGGGCCACGGGCGTACAGCTGATTCTTTGGATCACGTTGTAGTAGTCCGCCACGCAACTGTGATACTTGCTGATAAGTTTGACTCAGGAGAATTTGTTTCTGTATCGCACGGATGTTCCAATCGTTTCGAATGAGTTCCAACGCCAGCCAGTCAAGTAGCTCGGGGTGGGATGGTGGTGAACCTTGTGATCCAAAGTTCTCGCTGGTCTCAACCCTGTCTCTTATACACATCTCCGAGCCCACGAGACCGAGGCTGATCTC
>CAJXTM010000079.1 GCA_913061385.1 uncultured Rhodopirellula sp.
TACACGTAAGGAGTCGTCGGCAGCGTCAGATGTGTATAAGAGACAGGGAAGAAGCGTCCCGAGGAAGAGATGGACATGACTCCGATGGTGGATGTCACGTTCTTGTTGCTGATTTTCTTCATGGTGACTGCCGCCTTCAGTTTGCAGAAATCAATCGAAATGCCCCGACAGCAGACGGATGCCCCGAGTACTGCGGTGGTTGAGGAGGAGGACGACGAGCTGGAATCGGTTGAAGTTGAGGTCGACGAATTCGGTGGATTTTTGGTGATAGCGCAGGACTGGGAACGCGAGACGCCCGGTAAACAGAATTTGATCACGGCATTGAAGGAAGCATTGAGTGCAAGCAAAGATGGAATGAGGCTCGTGGTAAAAGTCCATGAAATGGCCAAACTGCACGCGTTGGTCGATGCCATGGATGCGGGGACAATCGCCGGATTTGCGGAGTTGGAAGTTACGCAAGTTGAGGAATTTAATTGATGACTACCCAGCACAACTTTACGAATCATTGAACCCTGTCTCACGTGGGGCAACAGATTTAGCTTGCCTTGGACGACAGCGTCAGCTTGCCTTGGACGACGGCGTCAGGGCACGAAACATTGACTGAACACTTTTCACTGTAGAAATCGACATAGATATGCTTGCAAACGAATTGATCGACCGATTGGAGCGACTGGGATTGCTTGACCAGGAGATCATCGAAGCCCTTCGCGAACAGCTGGAACAAAGCGGGACGCGCATCACTCCTGAAGCGGTTGCCAAATTATTGGTTGACAACGGACAGTTAACGCATTTTCAGGCGACCAAGTTGATTGGTGAACTGCGTAGTGGCGAGTACGAAGAGCCGACCGCTCAAGCGACGGAAGATTCGGACCTGACTGCAGGTGTCGACGAATCTGCCGTCGTGGTAGAGGAAGCCATACCAGTCGAGCCCGTTGGTACGGCGGAGGTTTTTGCGGCTTCAGAATTTGAGGCCGAACCTGTTGTTGTCGAAGCGGTCCCCGTAGATGTGGCTCCTGTAGGTGTCGAGGCGTTGAGTGGCGGCATGGCAGAGCAAACGCCTCGAGAGCGACCTACGCCATCGCGGAAAAGACCAGAAGAGCCAAAGACGGTTTGGGATTCGTTCAAAATTTATGGCTACGTTGCGATCATCGTTCTGCTGTTGCTGACTTTGGTGGCAGGCTGGTGGATTTTGGGGCGTGAAGATGCAGACGCTTACATCGCTAGAGCCAATGAAGACTATGACAATCAGAATTACCCTGCTGCGCAGGCTTCTTATGTAACTTTCTTGCAGATGTTTGGAGATGAACATCAGCATTCATCTTTGTCACGCACGCGTGTCACGATGACAGAACTTTACAAAGCGGCTGAGTTCAAGCAGGAACCTGAACAGGCGGTCGACTTGGCGAAAGAAAAGTTGCCGCTGATTGCAGAAGAGGAAGGTATGAATGAGGAGCGAGGTAACCTCGCGCAATTGTTGGTGGATATTGCAAAGAATCTTGCCTCTGCTGCGGGCCGCGCCAAAGATACACCTCGCAAACAGGAACTGCTCGCAAAACTTGATGAGCAGCGTGAATTAATGAATAACGCGGTCTACATGCCCGCATCAATGAAGACCACACTGGAATCACAAATCCTTGCAGTAGAAGAAGACCGAGCTCGGGTTGAACGTGACATCAATCGAAATGTAAGCCTCGATAAAGCAGAGGCTTCCATGACGACTTCCTTGGGTCAGGAAAATACCAAGGATGCTTATGATACGCGGACTGCCTTGCTGCGAAATTTTCCTGACCTGCGCGAAAACGAACGGCTCGTCAAATTGATTTTGGAAGCCAGCGACATCCAACAGCGTTTGGTTGGGCCGTCTGTAGACCTACCCGAGACCAGCGAATCGGTGGCGGAGGATGGTGGGGCAGAGTCCGTCCTGCTGACGACGTTGGCGGGAAGTGTTGCTCCGGAGTTGCGGGGGGTCACTCTTTACTTCCGTGCCGGGGGTTCGATTCTGGCGTTTGACGGGGAGAATGGAAAACTACGATGGCGGAAATTCGTTGGTTATTCCAAAGAGCTTCCTCCGTTGCGTCTGGAAGACGGTGTGTTGCTTAGTGAATCCTCTACGCTCGAAGTCCTTCGTTGTAGCGAAGATGACGGCAGCCTTTTGTGGCGGACCAAGGTTGGCGAGCCTTTTGGGCAGCCCGTCAGTAACGGAGATGAGATTTATGTGTCCACGAATTCTGGTCGTGTGATCTGTCTCGATGTGGAAACAGGTGAGGCCAAATGGGTCACTCGAATTCCTCAGAGTCTCGATGTCGCGCCCGGAGTCGATGATCGAGCCAAACGGGCTTATGTCGTGGGGGACCACAGCAATCTTTATCTGCTCAATACACGTGACGGTGCCTGTCTGGAAAGCTTCTATGTAGGCCACGAACCAGGAACGGTCAGTGTCCCGCCTGTGCCGCTGTTGGGGCATGTCTTTGTGATTGTCAATGCAGGTAGCGACTATGCAAATCTCAGGGTGCTTCGTGTTGACGAAACTGGGGGGCAGTTGAAACAAACGCAAAGTTTCAGGCTCGCCGGAAATGTTAGGGTGCCACCAATCATTCAAGGTCGGAGATTGATTGTCTTGACTGATCTGGGGGAGGTGGTTGTTTACGATATCGAGCCGACTGCTGAGAGAGACCAAGTGACCGAGGCAGCCAAGTTGCCACCATTTTATGACCAACCAACTCCGACGCAGTTGGCTGTGGGGCGAAGCCAAATGTGGATCACCGGTACCCGACTTGGCCGTTACGAATTGCAGATCAACACTGGGCGTGTGATTCGTGATTGGAGCAAGCATGAGCTTGATACTTTCATCGGTCAGCCATATTCGGCTGATGATGCCTTGGTCTATGCGAGGGTCCTCCGCGGCACTTCAGCCATTCGCGTTACCGCAGCAGATCCAAAAACGGGAGACGAAATCTGGCGGACGGATGTTGGGGTACCTGTCGCATTGTTGAGTATGCCACCAGGCAGTGATGCATTGCACAGCGTGACGACTCAGGCTGCTTTATTCGAAATTGATAATGAGGCCGAACAGGCGGGGTCGACAAATGGTCCCATTGAAAATCCCGGTGAGAAATCGGTTGCGATCCGATTTGAAGATCCTATCGCCATCGACGAGAGTCGGAGTCTGATGCTGAATCAGGTTGATGGTCAATCAATCATTGTGTACGAGCCGCAGAGAGAGCTTGGAAAGCTTCGACAGCTGACCATGAGTTTCTCTGCTGGAAAGCCGACGGACGGTGGAGTCGTTACCGGAGGTGGCTTGTTCCTGCCGCTGAATAACGGCCGGGCCGTGTTGGTGGATTGGCGTACCGGAAAGACGATTGGAACGCCGTTCCAGCCGGCTAGTGATCCCAGCAAGAAAGTCAACTGGACAAATTCCATCACTCTGCCGAGTGATCCTGATCAGGTTGTCGTTGCTGATAACCGAAGGAAGATCTACCGTTTGCGTGTTGACGATCGAATTCGCGAACTTGCATCCACGGACCTTGAGTTTGACCTGCTGGATCAAATTGCGGGAGTTGGCAGCACTGTTGTCGGTGCTACCGCTGGTCCTGCTGCCGATTCCATTGCTGGGTTTGATGCCGGCAGTTTAAAACCGAAATTTAAAAACGTGCTGGACGGGCGAGTCGTATGGGGGCCGGTTGCGATCGGTGACCTCTGTCTTTTTGAGACTGACGATTTACTGCTAACAGGAATTGATGCCGAAGGAAAGAGTCTGTTTCAGGTTCCCCTGCCAGCGGGACAACCGGTCGGTGAACCGATCATGAGCGAGGGCAAAATTGTGCTTGTCGGGAAGTCCGGTTGGGTCGTGGCCTTGGACCCCGCAACTGGAACCGTTGCCGGGACAGCTGATCTGGGACAGCCGATTTCAGCCACACCACTGGCGAATGATGGCATGCTGATGGTGCCGGGTACCGAAGGTGTCATTTACCGGACACCGGTCCCTGCCAACTAATTGAGTTTATACCTTTCACATTGTTCAGTTGGACTACTTCAATGAGCATACGAATCACGATTTTACTTTGTCTGTTTGTTATTTGGTTGACTGTGTCGCCCGACGCTCGTCCGGCAAATGCGCAGCTAGCTAACTTTGCGCAGCAGGGTGTGCCGGGAGATCCCGGACTCGAGTTGTTACAGGAAGAGCCGCATGATCTGCTTTTTTTTACAGCCAAGGCAGGCGGTGGATGGGCCAAAGCACTGTTGTTGCCGTTGCCAGGCAGGGTGATGCCAGCAGATAGGACCGGTTCGCTGAAATTAAATGTGGTTGGTATTGAGGGGAAAGATTTCACCGCCAAGTGGTCTGATATTGAGAAAATCGATTTCTGGGAAAAGAGACTCGAACGCGAGACCAAGGAACGCATTGCCAGGGGAGACTTCAAAGGTGCTTATCCCTTCATGTCCGTTTTGATTCGGGACTTTCCTAACCGAGCCGGATTACGTGAACTCAGATGTGAGTTCCTTTGGTTAGATGCGAAGGCGCGTGCCATGCGAAAAGAATTGGCACCGACCCTTGCAATGCTGGAAGAGTTGCGGCGGTACGCACCCGAATACAAACGGACTCTGGTCCTTGCTGCTATTGGAAACACAACTGATAAGTTAATGCAGCAACTGATGGATGCCGGCGATTTGAGTTTGGCGCAGAAAATGTTGGCGCGTCTGGAAGATGACTACTCAGGTGAAAATTTGCAGTCCGTCAAAAAATGGAATGCAGAGTTCCTGCGGCTGGCAACGATCAAACAGAACGAAGCAAAGACAGCGCTTGATGCAAAAGACTACCGACTTGCACGAAAGTTGTCGCGGGAAAGTGTGTATTTGAAGCCAGACATTCCAGGGGGAACTGAGCTTGTTCGATTGGTCGATCGTATTTATCCGCTGATCAATGTGGGAGTACTACAAACTGCCACTGTCTTAGAGCCGACACGACTTGATAACTGGGGCGCTCGACGCTCAGGACGCTTGCTGTATCGAACTTTGTTTGAAATGAAGGGGCCAGGCCCAGAAGGTGGAGAGTATGACTTCATCTTTGGTGATGTCGAAATGAGCCCCGATCGCATGCACTTTGATCTGTTACTCGAGCCCGAAAATCTGAAGCCGCCGTTGGATAAAGTCAATGGAACGTTTCTGGCGGATGTGATGGCAAAGCGAGCACAGCCAAAATCAAAGGACTATTTTTCGCCTTGGGCCGCAGCTGTTGATTCAATCGGTTTGGACGGACCCAAACAGGTTACCTTCAATTTGCGTCGGCCCAATGTGTTGCCTATCAGCCTGTTGCAGGTCCCTGTGGATGGCAGTTGGTTTGGTGATGAACCGCTTTCACCCACTGGGGATTATCGTCGTCAGGAAGTCGGCGATGATGAAGTTCGTTATGTGCTTTCCGGAGCACCAAAAACAGAAACACAGCCCCGTGAAATTGTCGAAGTGCGGTGTGGATCAGCAGCAGATGCGGTGAATCTTCTACTTCAGGGTGAAGTCGATGTGCTGGATCAATTGTTTCCTGCCGATGCTGTGAGGCTAAAGCGAAGCAAGGCCATCAAAGTAGCAAATTACCCTCTGCCCACGGTTCACATGTTGGTTCCGTGCTCAGACCACCCGTATTTGGCGGAGCGGACGTTTCGACGTGCTCTGCTGTATGGGATTAATCGCGAGGACATCTTGAAGGGAGAGCTGCTGGAAGGTCTCGAATTTGAAGGCTGTCGTGTTCTTTCTGGTCCGTTTCCCGCGGGTATCGAAATGAACGATCCATTGGGTTATGGATACGATGAAAAAATCGAGCCGCGGCCCTATGAGCCTCCGTTGGCAAAGCTTTTGTTGGCAATGAATACCAGCCAGATGAAGTCGATGTCTCAGCGGAAGAAATTAGAAATGCCCAAGTTGACGCCGATCCGGTTGGCGTTTCCCCCAGACAATCTTTCGCGGGTTGCATGTGAAGCGATCAGCACTCAGTGGAAATTGCTGGGATTGGAAGTGGAGTTGGTCGAGCTTCCTGTCGGTAGAACTTTCCCAAAGCCTGACGAGGACATTGCCGATATTGTTTATGTTTCGGCTGCAGTTTGGGAGCCCATCATTGATGCACGTCGTGTCCTTGGGCCCGAAGGTCTTGCAGGTAGTGAAGATCAGCTTGTTGGGCTTGGCTTGAGACAACTTGAACACGCCAAAAATTGGCGTGAGGTGCGGGACCGACTGTTGGACCTTCACTCAATTACTCATCATGAACTTCCCATATTGCCACTGTGGCAGATGGTGGAGTCTTACGCTTACCGGCGAGAGTTGGTGGGGATGGGATCTGACATCGTTTCGCTCTATCAGAACGCGGGAAATTGGCGGCTCGGACAATGATACGCTGGAATTTATTGACAACCGTTCTCTTGGTCGCCGCGTTGAATAACGTCGGGTGGTCAATGCAGACTACGACTAATACGCAGACTACGACCAAGCCGCAGGCTGAGGTCGAGCCAGTTGAGACAGATCCTGACAAAAAGCCAGGCTCTGGTGACGCTGTTGAGGCAGGCAGTGACGCGCCCGCAGCACAGAAGCCAATTGCCTCTGAAAAAAATACGGCACCAACAATAGATAGTAATACCAGTGATGGTATGGAAATCGATGTTGACCCAGAGGAAGCTAAGGCAGCTGCAGATAGTTATCAGAAGCTGATGGCAGCGGCTGACATTGACCTGCCGTGGGATTATTCTCCCTATAAAGTTCTGATTTGGTTGGTTTCAGATAGCCCAGATTTATCTGTCTCGACGATAGAACAGCCGCTCCGAAAATTTCTGGATCGTGATTACTCAGCCATCTGGCGGGTCAGCATTGCCAAGGCACCGCGGGCGGTTGCAACTGCCGCTCAGCGGAATATGGCTGGGATGGACTACAAAATCATTACCGCTGCAGATCCAGTCTTGGCCGTTAAAAGGGATCATAAGGATGCCGTACGTATTCGTATCGCGGAGAACGTTGCACAGTACGTCACCAAGGTTTATGGAACCAAAGGACGTATTCAAGAGGTAAAGCAGCGGGCCGCTCTTCTCGGGGACAAAACAGTATCTGGGGTGGGGCCGCGGTTGGAGGTTGTTGAAGGTGACGCTCTTGCTGTTAGTGAACTTTGGGCGGACGAAGCGACCGAAGCTGTCTTGGTGTCGCGCGGAGCCGCCAGGTTGCTGGACGATCCGGAGGCGAAGGTGGTTCTCCCCGAGTTGGCTGATTTGGTGAGTCGATCCGTAGACGCCTATGACAAAATCTTTATTGTCAAGCTTCAGGTAAATGAAGTACCGGCACAGGTGAGTGTTGTCGAAATGGATACGCTAATGCGGCACTTCGGCCCGGTTGCAAAGATGCAGAGTGGATCACGGCATACGCTGCCCACAACGATCGGTCAGACGATCACCCAAGCTTTCGCGCCGGTTGTTCGGATCGATAACGCTGGGCAACGTTCGGCAACTGGCTTGTTGAGAGCCGGGGGTTTGATTGTGGATGAGGATTCGCCAGCGGATTTGAAAGTGGGTGATGTCCTTGAACCGATGACGAGGAAAAATGACCGTAATGGAAAACCCATCATTATTGGACCAATCGATTGGGCCTTTCTGAATGTGACAGCCTTCGAGGGACGCAATGTTAAAATGGACTTCTATGCAGGACGGGCAGGCGGTTTGCAGGGAAGGAAGAATAAGCGAACTTTCAGAACCGCATTGAAAGTCCGACCTTTCGAAGACGCTTCAATTGTAAGGCTGCATTTGCAACGGGATCCGAGCACCCCGATGATTGGATATGAGTTGTATGAAAAGGAATTGAAGTCGACAAAAATGACTTTCATCGGTCGAACTGATTGGGATGGACGTTTGAGAATTGAGCCGACCGAAGCACCATTTCGATTGCTCTACGTGAAAAATGGTGGAGCGGTCTTGGCCCGATTACCAATCGTTCCAGGACTGCATGAGTTCGATGTCGCCGACCTGTCGGGAGATGATACGCGACTACAGGCAGAGGCTTATATTCGGGGGGTTCAGAACGCCATCATTGATTTGGTGGCCGTTCGCGAATTGTTCAAATTCCGGATTCGCTACCGACTGGAACGTGGTGAAATGGAAAAAGCGAAGACGCTCTTGGTCGCACTACGTGAGCAACCAAGTAACGAGGTACTTGCCAATGACATGGGTAAAAAGCAGACGTACTTCAATAACTTGCTTGCTCGAAGCGCGAATCAACGTGCGAAGGTTGATCAGATGTTTGGAATTACTCGAGAACTGTTGACCACCCACATCAACGGTAAGCTTGTTCGTGATCTAACGAATGAGATGAACGAGGCCAGGCAGAACGGTGGAAAGACACCACGCAAAGATAAGTAGCAGTGTTTGTCTGACTGGTCCGATACTCACCAAGGGAGTATCGCCTGCGATCACTGACGCCAGTTCGGGCGTTTTCGACGTGCGTTCGGGTGATGCGTCACGATTCTGAATGTTGCATCTCGACCTGAAAGCTTACGACCAGTCGGACGCGTTGTCGGCCGAACTACTTTCGCTCGCAGGCGATCGTGGGTCTCTTGATGCTCGTCATCGAGTTCAAATTCCACCCAGAGCTCAATCTCAGGGGCAATCTTTCGAGTCACGCCATTGGTAACGATGTTGCCATCCCAATCAACGCTGTGAAAAAACACGTCAGTGGAGAAGTCTTCGGCGTCAATGAAACCGTATGTACCTTGTTGTTCAATGAACATGATCTTGCCAAGTCTTCGCCGTTGAATGCGAAACTTCTTTTTAATCCCATCTTCTTGGTCGGGGTCATCCACGGTGTGGCTCTTGCTGCTGGATTGGAGGAATTCGTCGGGCATTTGTGTGCGTGATGCAATTATTACCGTGTCGCGATCGTTTATCACGATACGGCTTGCACTCGTGTCACCACCTTAGTTTAACTCTCCGATGGTGTTTGCATCAGGGAGACCAATCCACTTCGCGAGCGATGAATTTGTCGCCCGCCTGATGACACAGGACCACATGTCGCTTGCAGATGAAAACACATCGTCAACGCTTGCGGGAAGCACGTGCCAGTTTCCGTCTGCCATTTCGGCGTCGAGTTCTTCCGGATTCCAACCCAAATGGCCCACAATGAGTCGACAGGGTTCACTCTGATCGCGAATCAGATCAACAAGATGCTGCTTTTGAGCGGCAACGTAGATTCCTTTGCCGGTTTCTGCTTCAGCGTAATCGCGGATTTGGTGCAGTGCGACAATCGGTCCCGAAAGTGGCCCACCGAAGTGTAGTGATCTCGAAGTGAGGGGTAGCTTCAAATCTGGAAAAGGATGATAAGACTCGCTTTCCTTCATTTTTGCGCCATCAGATGTGGTGTTTCCTGAAAATCGGGGCTCCGGTTGGGTTGGGCGTTTGGAATCTGTTTCACCCAGAATTATTTCTAGCGACTCGGGATTTGGTTCGATGAGTCTGTTGAGCATGACTCCAATCCTGTCTCTTATACACATCTCCGAGCCCACGAGACCGA
>CAJXTM010000080.1 GCA_913061385.1 uncultured Rhodopirellula sp.
AGCGTCAGATGTGTATAAGAGACAGGGATAGGCAATTGCGATTGCAGGTAAGCAGTAATACGACCAAGCGATGGGACCCCAATGAAACAGTGGGTATGACATTGCCCAATCAGTTGCCGATAGAGACTCGGCGGGTAAACCGTGGGGGGGATCGAGATAGTAATATGCCCATTCCACCGCGGCCCAACGCATCAAACCAGCACCAATTCCTGCACAAAAAATCATCCCAAGCCATGAGCTAGTGCTGAACTCAATTGTGTCGTCATCGTCACCAAGCCTGACTTTTCCGAACTCGCTTATGCTCAACCAGATGATAAAACCAAAGCACAGGATTCCTGACAGAAGGTAAAGGAAACTGCAGGTTCTAGAAACTTCTGTGTACGATTCCTGTAATAGATTGGCAACTTCAACAGGATAAAAACACATGGGCAGAAGTAACGACAGCAACAAGCCAAAGCAGCTAAGAAACCTGGACTTGCTGATTTTTGGTTTGAGTGACGATTGAGTGGGCATTCTGTCGTCCTTAACTGCCAAGGCTGACCCACACCAAGCGTGGTGCGGGTAACACGCACGTTGGGTTGGCGAGGTGGTTGTATCGGTGTGCTGCCTGCCCCCATCGTTTTGCTAGACGATGACGGTGCAAACAACAAAGGTGTTGGGTATGCAGCAGTGTAAAGCTTATGGCTCTGGCAGGTTGATGCGGAATCACCGCAAGTCCGAAGTTTCCCGCTGTTGTGGGAACGCCACTTCGCAAACACACTGATCTGAACGTACAGCAGAAGTTGCCTGACTCTCATCGGCGTGGCGGCAGTGTCCGCTTCTCATAAGCACTCGCGGTGAAGCGGAGTACTAAAGCGTGTGTTTTAGTGCTATGTCATGGCTTGTTCAGCTTCAAGCGAAACGAGCTGGATATGTGGATTGTTGCGGCTTCTCGTGGGTGTTCCAGTGGGCGGTTTTCACGGAGCGGTTGCAGGCAAGCCGGAGCGTTTGCGAAGTTTCAAGGCTTTGCTGATCTCTCATTTGCAATATTTTAAGTACAAGCGAATTAGCTTCTGCAAGTCGGTCTTACTGATAGTGTAAATGTCACCCGAGAGTCTTGGGTTGAATTCCAAGATTTTGAGTTGGCCATTGTTGACTTTGTAATTGCAATTGATCAAGCCGTTGTAGTCGGTGAAAAACTCCTCAAACACTTTGAGTTTTTCATCGTCCTCGTGGAGTCGAAACTTGGTGGTTGAAATGCTATTGTCACGCGGCCAGATAAAGAGGTTGGAGTCGTAGTCATCGTAATAGCTGCTGTGAAAAACGATCTTTCCGTCATGGACAATGAATTGGGTCGAATACTCGCGTGAATCCAAGATCGCTTCTTGGATAATGTAGTCTTCATTGACGATCTTTCCGATGGTCCGGTTATCCAATTCGTCTTTGTTTTCGATTCTAAATACACCGGTGCTATAGCCACCCTCACGGTATTTCAGAATACACGGATAGCTAATGTTGTTGCGGTCATATGTTTGGGGCAGAAACTGTTGGAGCCGATGTGAGGATAATTTTACTTTGTTGGAGAGCGTTTCAACCATTGCACCTGTCCGGCAGGACATGAACAGGTAGTTGTTATCTCGTATCTGTCGACTGTTCTCACTGAGGTAGACAGCGAACGCATCAGAGATGGGAATCAAAACTTGCGGAACCATTGGTTTCTTGTTGATTAGCTGGTCGAGCGATCGATAGACGTATTGATAAGGAGATTTCCGTCTCAATCGTTTGATGGGATCCCACACGTCGTTCAATGGGTGCAGGACGATTGTTGGCTTAGTTCGCTTGTAGATGATAAAAAACAGGATCCCGGATAATGCGCCACAAAAGCAACTCAGACCAAGGAATGTGTTTGAAGTAGCAAACGTTGCTTCTTGTCTTGCGGAGATCGAGATGGCTGTGGTTTTCGTCAATGTCCGTGTGAGCTGGAACGATACTAACAATAAGCATGTCAAGGAGAACAGAAATAGGAACACGCCCAAAAGCATGCTGCGTTGTGGTCTGGGAAAGTTCGGAAGCATTGTGGGATTCAGTCTGTGGATTCAGAAAGCTGGAGCCGGCGATGAACGGTGGGTTGTTTCAGGTCGAGGAAGTGCGTTCCGCCAAAGTCTCTTCAACTGGAATCGCGAGTACGTGCATAAGTAGTCGTGTTGGTCAGAACCCATAGATCTCACCTGTTTTCCGACCCAAACCAGGTGCCAACAATGATGCGATAAGGGTTGCCTTTAGAGCGAGGGTGAAGTGCAGCGAATGCAAATCACAAACCGGAGTCTAGTCCATTGCGTTGGCGGAGTAAGTACATGCCAGTTTATAAGCTAGTTGAGGAGACGACACAGGTCAGGCACCAGCGTTGGCTGAAGAAAGTCTGGATGCGTTCTTGAGTGGGATTGGTCACTAACTAGAGTCATCTCTGCGTTGCGTAACGCAGGCAACCCGTTTCCAATTCATGGGTTTTTCGATTCATGAGATAGGCTCCAGCGAGTGGGGTTTCGCCTGATGCGAGTGCAAATTCGGCCTATCACTGTTTTCTAGAATACGCGACCATAAAGAGCTAGGGAAGCAGTCAATTGCAGACGTGAGTGATGTCCCTGCTCTTGTTTTTTGGTCGATTTTGGAGAGCAAATCTTGTTGAAACGGAAATTCATCAAATTGATTCGACAGACTCGGTGGAGCCCTCCCGTATCGGGAGGAGTCCCACTGCACTGGCACGTCGGTCGCCCTAATTTTGGGGACGACCTGAATCCCTACTTGTTTTCAACACTTGCGAATCGGGGAGTGCAGCTCTGTCGCAATTCAAATAAAAAACGCTTTCTCGGTATGGGAAGCATACTCGCGCGCACAGACGCGAACTGCAAGGTACTAGGCAGTGGACTCTTGGATCCAAAGTCACCACCTACGGTAGCACCAAATTCGGTAGTTTCACTGCGTGGACAGTCATCTGCAGATGCCACAGGCTGGAAGCCGTCGATGCTAGGTGACCCAGCCGTTTTATGCGAGACGATGTTCCCACAATCACGGCAAACGAAACACCCGTTTGGATTTGTCCCTCATCATTCAGAGGTTGCGGCCGCGCGTAAAGCAACTCCACGCAACTGGCTTTTGATTGATCCTTGCATGCATCCTCTACGTCTCATTAAAGCACTCTGTACTTGTGAACGGATACTCAGCCGTTCACTTCATGGGCTGATATTGGCTGATGCGTACAGCGTACCCAATAGTTGGCTTGCCCCAACGGACGAAATGCACGGGGGTAAATTTAAATTCGGGGACTACTACACGACAACTCGCGAGGCAAAAGAGCCTACAAACCTGGCGTTAAATTCCCTCTCGACAGAAGCGAAGCATGCCGATTACTACGTTTCTCCGTACAGGTATTCGCTAATTGATTATCGTGCGGTGCTGCAAGAACAATTAAAAAACGATCAAGAAGGTAGTTCCTGAGAAACAGGACACCAAATAGCGGAGTCGCAGACGCATTTGTGGCGTTTTTCTTTGAGTAATCAGTATCAGCGATGAGAAGCCAATGACGATTAAGATTGAGAATGTGCGTCAACGGATTGCGAATGGGGGGTCGGACCTCAGTGCGGACGTGGTGACTAACGGGCAACGCGAGACGGTCACGTTTAGTCGGTACAGCACCGATATGGATATGGAGGCGTGCGTTGCTTCTGGAGAACCGTTCTTGGTGATGCTCCTTATGCACGCTATGAAATGCGGGCAGGACCTAGAGTTTGACGGTCCTGTCGATGCCAGGTTATTGCATGAACTTAGGGGGACAATCCAGCTAGTGCTGAGAGCGAAATTCCCTGCATTGCGGACCATTGCTATTCGTGCACACTCGCGTCCCCTAATTGATGCCGTCGATCAAAGTAGCCACATTGCAACTGGATTTAGCGGCGGCATAGACAGCATGCAATTGTTAAGCCGTTCCCTGATTCGCAAGGATCTTCCGGCCGAGCTGAGCGTTACCATGCTGATGCACCACGACGTGGGTAGCGTAGTGCAACGCGAGCAAGCTGTCGTAAATCGAGATCATGCACAAAGCTGGGCGGAACGGCTGGGGCTTGCTTTCGCTGGTGCTTCTTGCGACATGGGGAGATATTATGAAGGCTTCCAGTTCTTAGAGTCTCATACCCTTCGGACAGTTGCAGCTTGCTTATCGCTTGCCCCTCTCTTTCGCCGCTATCTGTTTGCATCTGGTACTGACACGGCAGCCGCGATGCGCGATATTTCCTCTCGAACCATCGACAGCGCTAACCTGATCCTGCTTCCATTGCTAAGTACTGCGACCACCGATCTCCGTCAGTTCGGTGGTGAGTGTACCCGGATTCATAAGATGCTTCAGGTACTCGACTGCGAATCCCTTTTGCCGGGAATCAACCTGTGCGCGAGAGTAAATCATGACAATGCCGGAAAATTGAACTGCGGACGATGTTTTAAATGCTTTCCACTTTTGTTGGTAGCTGAAAGTCTGGGGAAATTAAATCAGCTATCCCCTACTTTTGACCTGGCCTCGTTCGAAAAGCACAAGACAAGAAGCTACTGCAACTTTTTTATCCACGCGTTGGGTCCAAGGCAGAGCCAGATCAACAGACAAGTTGCCGAGCTTTTACGTCATGAATCTAAGCTACAACCATCTCTGGCCAATCTGCTTCTCAAGCTGATTCCAGGCCCGGCATCTGAGCAAAGCTACACCACCAAAACGCAACAGCAGCTAGCTACCGCATGAACGTGGTGGATCACAAAGGAGCATTGTCATGGTAGGTGGAATGAGTGTGCGGAACACACTCTGTCGCGTGGATGCCCTGATTACGCAGCTTTTGAAACCGCATTTATTCCATGCATGGTTCTCACGCATCCGGTGGTTCGTGTGCTCCGCCGAATCTGTTGATTGTATTTCCAGTCCTCTGCATTGACGTAACCCCTTGCGTGATCAAGATGCACGCAGATGGCGTTGAACCGTATCTGCTTTGGCTTCACGCCAACATTCACAAGCCTGTCGCCCATCTCGCAATCTTCGGCACCATACCGCATCCGTTCGTCAAACCCATTCACGCGGTACAGGTCCGTCTTCCAGCCGGACGCATTGTGTCCATTCCAAGTTGGACGCGTTGTCGTGGTTGCGTTCAACATGCTCGCCCAACGTCCACGACTGTATAGTCGCAGCATTGTTCGGCCAACACGCAAGCCGTTCTTGCGAAGCCACAGCGGCGCGAATGCATCACCGGCGGAAATATCATCCAACGTAATTTGGCGACTCACTTGCATAGGTAACTTGTTATAGCCACCTGACAGGTAGTACCCGCGTTCTGCAAACTGCTGATGAACAGCCACGAAATCGTGCCTCGGGATGCAGTCACCGTCAGAGAAAATAAGATACTCTCCCTCTGCTCGCTCGATGGAGCGGTTGAGAATTGTACATTTACGGAACCCATCATCCTCATGCCAGACATGCTTCACTACCAATCCAGTTCTTTTACGAATCGAACTCAGTACCGCAGCAGTCCGAGAATCTGACCCGTCATCAGCTACCATCACTTCCCGTGGTCGAATGGTTTGGCAGGCGTATCCCCACAATGATTTCTCAAGCCACGCTGGAGCGTTATAGGTAGACAAGATTACCGATATCTCATTCGGGCTAATCAAAGTCGTCTCCCTTAGTTCTTACACGTTTACTGACTAACGTTTATTTTGATCCTCTGTAGAATCCGTGTTTAGTGAGGTATCTCATCGGTGTCAATCGCGGTCTCTGGGTTGCTACCATTGGCTTCGGATAATCCGAACAGGAACGGGGGAAAACTCGCTAGTGATCAGATGATTCAGGCAATATCTTGCTTCATTTCTCGAGTGCGTGCTCGGAACGGAGATGAAAAAATTTCCTGAAGAGATGCGAATGGAGCCGAGGCTGACTGACAGGTGCGAATATCGCCGATACAGAGATAGCGGAGTCTGGTGGCGTTCTTGAACGTTAGCTCTAGAGGTCATCGGGGTGCATCTGAAGCAAAAGGACTCACACGCCGGTGCTCTCTGAGGATGTTTCACGCTGGAATCTTCAGATGCATCCACTGCCCACGAGCACGGTTCATTCAAGAAACGGCTGGTTTCTCAGAATGCCAGGGAAAGACATTTCGAAAAAATGTTAGTAAGCCTGGCACTTGGTATGGTCACCAACATGGAACGAGCGCGGGCACTTCTTGGCGAGTTCTCGAATTTGAAGCACCTTGAGACAAGATGGTTGCGAACCGGAGATCATCTGCGAGAAAAGGGACTATGCTTGCGGGACTGACCAAAATTAAAGCTAATATTTGCGTGCGATAGAAGGACTTCGATGAATCGTTTGTCAGGTTTGATCCTCACGACCTTCCATTTTGTTGTCGGCTTTTGACGGACGATGGAAAGGCGGGCGAGCAAGATGAATGTGTCAGGCTAACGGTTGGGCCGCCTGTTGAACTTGAACTTGGATTTGCGAGTGTGAGCCATTGCCTCCGTGGCGGCTCCCATGTCCCCCTGTGATTTCATCCAGATATCGAGCTGATTGGAAAAATCTGCGTTGAGCGCAACGAACCTCAGATCCTCGATCAAGTTATTGAGGCAATGGGGATCATTCGCTACATCGTAAAGTTCCTCGGCTGGACGATGCTGGTATTTGTTGGTCATGGCAAGTGCATGGGCATCGCCTGTTTTTGCCTTTTCTGGCCAGGACATCCAAAAATCGGCCTTGTCGCCGCCAGGTCGAGTGACAAAGTTGTTGAACGTTTCGGTAGGGTTAAGGTTGCGGATATAGCGGTGGGTTTTGGTCCCGATCGAACGCACCCCGAAATTCTCTGAGCCTTCTCCAATGCCGCGGGTCGTCTGCACACCAAAGGTGTTTTGTTTGTGTTCCGAAGTTTTACCGATCAGGACCGGCAAGAAAGAACGCCCGTCCATCGTGTGGGGAGTTTCCAATCCGGCGGCATCGAGGAAGGTGGGCGTGATGTCGACGTACTCGACCAGAGCGTTTGACTTGCAGCCTGGCGCTACATTGCCGGGCCAACGCACAACCATGCCGGACGTGAGCCCCAGTTCGTAACAGGTCCATTTTGCAAAGGGAAAGCCGGAGCCTTGTTCGGAGACAGCCATGACGAGTGTGTTTGATGTTAAGTTGTGCTCATCAAGCAATTTAAGCAGAGCGGCGCACTGGGAATCGAAGTAGGTGATCTCCGCGAGGTACTGGGCATATTCCCGCCGAGTATTGGGAGTATCCACAAAAGTTGGAGGCAGCGTGAGCGTGGTTGACTCGTAGGCTGAGGCATTCCCTTTGTTGTAAGGCGTATGTGGTTCGTTGGAACAGGCAAACAAACAGAACGGTGTACCTTTTTCTTTGGAATCAGTGAGGAGTTGCTCGAGTTTCGGATAGGGATCATCTTCTGCAGGATCAGCAGACCGGAACTCTCCGGAATACTCGAACGGGAAAGAAGCTTTGGGGCCGATATGAGTTTTGCCTGACAGAGCCACCCGATAGCCTGCATCGCCTAGGTAATGCGCTATTGATTTAGTGCCTGGATAGACTCGTGTGTGATTGGGCCATGCACCGGATTTAACAGGATAGATCCCGGTATAGATGTTGTGCCGCGTGGGCGAACACATCGGCGCGGCCTAAAAACAACGCGAGAACTTCATGCCTTCGCTGGCGAGCCTGTCGAGAGCGGGTGTCTTGGCCTGCCCACCGTAGACGGCCATGTCGAGGTAGGTGCAATCGTCCGCGATAATGAACACCAAGTTGGGTCGTTCCACTGCAGCGGAGGATGTAACAAACTTGCTGAAATCAAGAGGGCGATGAGCGGTAGGAGCTTTATCATCAGAATTTCAGTTAAGAAGTGTCGGGATCTCGCGAGATAGGGTTCGAGGGGAAAATAAGTGTCGGATTTGAAGAGTCGGATAGGCATCCAGCCTGTCTTTCTGACATGACAGGCTGGAAGCCCATACCACTTGCCCATGAGCTAAGCCAATAGTTCCCTTAGCGGTCCTTTTCCGGTGTCATATTTTTCATAGGCGCCTCCCAGGTTGAAATGCTCAACGGGGCTACCCGCCGCTTTGAGTAACGTGGCATAGAAGCTGTTGATCGGTCGATCGTTTTCGATCTTAACGTAGTGGCCTTCCTGCATCGTTCCTCCAAAATTACCCAGAGTCATGAAGGGCCAACTTGCACCATTGGTGTGCTGTTTGTCAGCGTTGTTACTGGTATAGACAATCAGGGTGTTGTCCATCATGGTCCCATTACCCTCTGGTGTTGCCTCGAGGGACGTAACGAGTTTCGACAACATTCGCATATTGTATTGTCGAATTCGTGTCCAAATATCGGATGTCATGGATAAGTGGCCTAATGAATGTCCCTTTGCACCAACACCCAAACCTTCCCATGATCCGTAGAATTCGCCGCAACCTGAATTAATCGTGGCCACATTTGTGAGGCCAGATTTCAGTGCGGCAATCGTCAAATCAAGCATTGCATCGTGCCAATCTGTTTCATGTTGGGGCGCTGAATATTTTTCGTCAAATTCAGGCATGTATGTTTTGAGACTGTCTGACATGGAACTGACGCTGTCTCGGAATTTCCTTATGTCGCTATAAGGATTCAGCTTTTTACGGCCACTCTCTGGTAATGTTTTAGCGCTTTGCGTTGAGGTTCTGGCGATAAAATCCAACATTTTGGAGTTTTCATCGTAAGTGTTTCTTTGCTTGCCAGTGGCGACAGATCCAAACATGATCCGGTAGAGAAAAGTTGGGTCACAGATCATCGACGCTTTATCCGCGGGTCCCCAAGCAGAGGTTGCATGGAAAATGGGAACTTGTTTCATTCGGTTCAGCGATTCCATGCCGACACTCAGAAGAGGCACGGGCGCCTTGGGGAGCACCTTGCTCAAAGCACAATCAATGGTGATGTCAAAAGGGGTGGATTTGTTTCTTCGGTAGCCACCCAAGCAGCCGTAATAAGCGCTGTGTGCTGGGCTGATGTGCTTGCCATGCAAGCCCTGAATAATCGTAAGTTTGTTACGGTGAGGAGCCAGCGGATCAATGAACACCGGAAGATCTTCGGATGCAAGTGGCTTTCCAGATTTGATTCCTTTGACTGCACAATTATCGTCACTGAATCCTTGGGATTGCAAAAAAAACACAATTCTCTTTGGCTGCGTGGCAGATTTGGGCTGACCAATTTCTCTGTGCTCTGCCAATGCAGTGTAAAAGGGAACTGTCGTGTTGACTCCTGCTGCCGCACCGCAGGTTTTGATCATGGTTCGTCTGTTTAGCATGTTGGGCTTCCCTTAGTGTTTCACAGGCTTGCGATAGAGAAATGAATCTGAAGTAAGCAGAGAGATAATCAGGGCCTTCATGCTCCCCCCATTATCTTGATAAGCCTTGTGTGCGGCCTGGAGAGTGGGAGCATCACTTATCTGTCTCTTATACACATCTGACGCTGCCGACGACTCCTTACGTGTAGAT
>CAJXTM010000081.1 GCA_913061385.1 uncultured Rhodopirellula sp.
GATCAGCCTCGGTCTCGTGGGCTCGGAGATGTGTATAAGAGACAGTTTGTACATAGCCTCGAAATAGTAATTCCTCACACAAAGCTGGAGTCAGTGCAATCATCAGAATCAGCTGAGCGGTAAAGCCTGATTGTCCCTGCTGCCTGAAAATGTCTGACATCTCACGAAGGGCAGCACTCTCTTCCAAAAACAAACCAATCACGATTCCTGATATCAGGCCGATCAAGGGAGTCGCGAGGGCGGCTGTAAACCAAGCCCAGATGGGCCAGTTTCCTTTCACCAATGCAAGACGCTGCCGCATTGGCTGAGGTGAAAGGTAAGCTGCAATCAGACAAGGTGTCACTAATGCAAGCTGCGGGGTTACGACCAGCAGAAATAGGCCAACCGGAGATTGTGTCACCTTGCGCAAGCTATCAGGGTCAACAAAAAGTTTGATAGAAATACTTCCGTGCACATATGCGGTCGCCACGACCGTCATTACGACACTGGCAGAGATGAAGAATAGAAGTGAGACACCGATGACAGCGATGCTTGTCCACCAACGTTCTCTGGGGCCGGTCGTGGGAAAATCAGCCTTGATAACTTGGGGTTTGTTGACGAGGGTTGCAAGCAGCGGTTCCAGCACCGTGGGCAGAGAATCGGCAGATTCCACCGAACCATCCTGTTGCACATCAGGCCTCTGCTCGCGCGCGTTTAGGGGGGAATCGCTCTCTGGGAAATCCATGGCTGCCCTGCGTGATGCGTCTTGGATCGAAACACCCCCACAGTGTACGCATCCCAGCGACGATCGTCTTCCGATCATGGGTAGTATTTGAGCCCCGATTCACAAAGAATCCCGACAAAACTTGCTAAATGAGTCCTGTCGTCTGCTCCAGTCCGAACATGACATTCATGTTTTGTATGGCTGCACCACTCGCACCTTTGGCAAGGTTGTCAATCGCACAGACAAGAATCGCCCGGGAGCCAGCTATTCGAGCCGTCATTTGAACATGATTGGTTCCCGAAACATGCTTGGTAGAAGGCAGGTGATGAACAGGGTGAATGAATGCCGAATCTTTGAATCTTGCCTGCCAGCAATTCATGATTTCGTCGACGTTGGCAGATTTTGGCCGGACGTAGATCGTCGAAAGAATGCCACGATCCATGGGGGTCAAATGAGGAGTAAAGAGGCATTGAATCGACGTGCCCGACACTCGTTGCACAATGTCGTCGATCTCAGGCTGATGGCGATGGCAGCCTACTGCATAAGCGCTGATAGCCTCATTTGTTTCACAATAAAGCGTTGCAACTTTTGCACTTCTTCCGGCACCGCTGACTCCACTCTTGCTGTCGATGATGATGTCGTCCGATCCAATCAGGCCCGCTTCCAACAGAGGTGCGAGAGGAAGGATCGCAGAAGTCGGATAGCATCCCGGATTTGCAACAATGTCTGCATCGCGAATTTCATCGGCAAAGAACTCGGGCATACCGTAAGCCGTGGATCCCACGCGTTCGGGCCATGGGTGTTGAACTTCATACCAATGTTGGTAGATGTCCACATCTGATAGTCGAAAGTCAGCACTGAAGTCGATCACACGGACGCCGTGCTGGACCAGTTGCTGCACCGTTTCAGCCGATGCTCCATGAGGTAGGCAGCACATCGCAATGTCGCATTGCTCTGCAAACTGCTCCGCCGAAAATGTTTCGATCATCACATCACAGCGGCCCGAAAGGGATGGATGGACTGTCGATAAAGCTTCTCCAGCGTGAACGCGACTGGTTGCTGCAACAACGCTTGCGTTCTCGTGGCCTTGTAACAGTCTGGCGACTTCCAACGCTGTGTAGCCAGTTGCGCCGATGATTCCTACTCGAATGTTTTTCATGTTCTATCTGAATGATTGGTCAACTAAAGAATATCCTGGTCGGCTGATTCACGCTCTTCACAACTCAGGTCATACATGTCACGTATCAATTGTCTGTCACATTCCCGTTGTGCAACTTTGCGCCTGGCAAACATGCGTTTCTGGGTGTTAATCATGACATCAGCGGGCAGCAGTGAAGTCTGCCCAAATAATCGGGCGTAGTTCACATAACTGGGGACATTCGATGTCACAAACCCGTACATCATGCTGCATACACCAATGACTTTTCCCGTGAATATGCTGGTGTTGATCGCCGTTTTGGAATAGTCACCCATGAAGCAGCCCAGGAATTGCATGCCCGTGGCGATCTTTGAATTTCCATAATGAATGTTGATTTTTCCATAGGTGTTTTTCAAATCGCTGTTGCAAGTTCCGGCACCCAGATTGATCCAGCTTCCCAGATAGCTGTGCCCCAGGAAACCATGATGCTGTTTGTTGGTGTAAGGTTCGATGATCGATGCTTCAACTTCACCACCAATCTTGACCGTATGACCTAGGGACACGCCATCTTTCAAAGCGGCGTGTTCAATGACTCGTGTCCCGGTGCCAACGAATACGGGACCTGACAGATAGCAAAATGGCCCTACTTGAACATTCTCGTTCAGCAGAATCGGGCCATCGGACGTATCCACTACCGGGTAATCACCGATTTTGACATCGCCTTGGGTGAAAACCCCGTCAAGCTTTTCAGTGTATTCCTCATGACTCAGTCGCCAGTTCATTGACGTTGCCATCTCTTTCATGTGGTGTTGGATGACATCATGTGGCCATCGGAAAACAGAAAGATCTAGGATCGAAGCCGGTAGCTTTGTCGCATGCTCAAGCAGATCGCTGAACTCATTGAGTGGCAGATTCGTGAGGTCAGATGCAGGAATGAAAGCGATCAGGACGGCATCTGATTCGGCGTCGATTACAACTTTTGCCGAGTCCGATTTCGCCCACTCCTGCAAACGCCGGTCCAGTCCGGCGGTTGGTGCGATTCTTGCGTTGATCAGCAGTAGATCCGAATCACGGTCGAGTAGTGAAGTGAATGTCTCAAGCTCGTAGTCCAGTTCCTGGATTTGGTTGAGATGGGGCCGAACATGACCTATCAGCGTGCCGGGGATCCGTTTTAGCCAGTCCAGTAGACGGAAACTCGCGCTGGTCACGGCGTAAGCCGGTCGGGCCAGTGTGATGGGCCGCAGATTGTCAACTTCCGCATCCTCGAAGCAGATGATTCTGGTCGTGTTCACTACAACTCGGGGTTTTGAAGGAAGGTTTGTGACGGTAGTGCAGTTTAGCGGCTTTCCGTCTTCTGCTCTGCCCCAGTTGGGTCAGGAAGCTAGCATGAGTCTGCGCTAACACCGTCTAAGCTGAAAGGTTGCTCGGAGCCCTGCTGGAACGCAATCACTCCGCCGTGGCTTCGCGAGCAGTCAATGAACTGATGCCTCTAGCATGACGGATTTTGTAGCCGGTGCCTGTCTCTTTCGATAACCGTTGGATCACTGTTTTTTTGATCTGCTGTATCGTATCGCAGGATTCCCTGCGCGGCGACGAGCCCAGTTCCTACTTCGATCAACTTGTGCAGCAGTTGGAGCATCCTCGGTTTTATCAGCGTGTTTCAGCATCAGAAGAATTGTTGCGTTCGGGTGTACAGAACTCGGGTGGGATAAATCCAAAGGTCATGAGTGCTTTGCGTTGTGGTTTGCAGCATGATTCATTGGAGTTAAGAGTCGCTGCACAGCGTTTGATCCATGAAATTGAATTTCGTTATCAGGACGAACAGCTGGAATTCCTTTTGAATGTACGCGTAGCAGCGGGGAGAATTGACCTCCCAGGTTGGCTGGTCTTCTCGGAAATAATTGGCGGCGACATGGTGGCTCGTCGATTTTTTAAACAGCTGGTGCATCGGCATGCCGGAACACTTCGAGAGTGCTTTGGTGGGGATAATCCAGGTCTGATGACTACGCCCTTGCGATTTGATCCGTGGAAGCTTCCATCGGAGAATGATCTTGATTGGGCCCTTCTTTTGTTTTTGGAAATCAATCGGTTGGCAAACCACAGGCAGCCTTGTAATTGGAGACTGATTACTGCGTTGAGTAATTCGGCTATGGGCCCTGATCCAGAGCGGCGTCCAGTCGTATTCAAACGATTGATTGAATCATGGCTTGGGCAGCAAAGCGATTCCGACGCGATCCGTGATTGCTTGCTAATTTCCATGCGTTACGGCTGTTATTCAACGGCGATCGAACTTTGTGAACGCGTTTGGGCCAATCAACCGTCGTCTCCAGCGACGCAGGTTACAGCATTACTGGTAGGGAACGCTCTCGGTGCAGTGGATATACAATCACAAGCTACAAAACGGATTGCTGATGACCGCACTGCGGTTGTTTGGCAGACGTTGGGATTCAAGCCCGCCCGGATTCGAACTCAAGTGGCGGATGTCGCGCGTGTGGTTCTGCTCCATCAAAATGGAATTGATCCCCGTTCGGCAGGTTTTCATGATCTGAAGGCGGATCGCCGATTGATTTTCCGTGACCATAGTCTTGGCTTTTCAGACCAGAAGAGTCGTGAGAAGTCATGGGGCATCTGCGATAAGCTAATTGCGAAAGACGCAAACGTTGTCAGCACAGCAAAGCCATTTGACACCCCATCGGTGTTGCGTGTTGAGCAGGATTAGTCACGTTTCGATCTTGATCAGGTGAATCGAACTGCCAAGGCTCGATCAACCGTACAAAGAAACGATGCACTGGTAATCACATTTTGAAAATCCACGTACTCACCACCGCAGACTATACCAATCATGACTCGGGGTTGATGATTCAATCACCTCGAGTTTGTAGGTGGGGTGGTGATTGAAGGTTGTTCGTTTAATGTTTTCAAGTCTGAATCACGATAATCTGAGTAGCCGATTGATTCGTTGTCATTCCGAGGTTTGCGGTTTGTCCTGCGGTATTGATTCCGTATTGTCCGTCAATTTGATCCACCGTGAACGTCGAGAGAGCTAAGTTGTCTTTGCAAGAATCTGAGAGTGAAGTCGGTGGGAATGCTCCCATTGTTGGCATTTATCTGGTCGGTGCAGGCGTCGTTGGTACTGCTATTTTGCAGGCGCATCTTGACGCGGGAGTTTCCGTTTGGCTGGCCGACCATGATGAAGATGCTATCCGTAATGCGGTACAACGGGTCAGCTTTTTAGGTGCGGATTGGAATGTATCCAGTGTCCAGAAAATAAGTACCTCGATGTCAGCGATCCAATTTTGCAATCGCGGTGTTCCTCAACCTTGTCAGCAGACGCTGATAATTGAATCGATTGTTGAAAAGTTGGATGTCAAACAAGCCTTCTTCCGCGATGTGGAGCGGGTTTTTGGTGATGACGCTCTGCTGTGTACAAATACTTCGACCTTACCTATCGGGCGTATTGCCGAGTCTGTGGAGCATGCAGGGCGGTTCAGTGGCATGCACTTTTTTATGCCCGTTGCGGAGCGACCGGCAGTCGAGTTGATTGTGGGCAGTGAAACGCAGCCAGCAACAACAGAGGCATGCGTTAGCCATGTTCAACGTCTTGGGAAAGAACCCCTCGTGGTTGGAGATGGCCCCGGATTCGTTGTGAATCGGCTGCTCTCACTCTATCTGAATGAAGCAATGTTGTTGCTCTGTCGAGGTGTCCCTGCAGCGAGAATTGAAGCGACTGCTTTGGTTTATGGAATGCCGATATCGCCATTGGAGTTAATCGACTGGATCGGTGCTCCCACAATGTTCGACGCTGGTCGGGTGTTTTGGCAGGCTTTTCCTGACCGTATTGATCCTGCGCCCATGTTGGTGGCGATGATCAAGAGTAAGCGTTTGGGCAGAGCCGTTTCAAAGGGCATGTATGATTATCACGATGGCCAACGCGATTCGGAACTGTCAGCTCAGGTAGTTGAGTTCAGTGAGCGATACTGCCGGCAGAAAATTGAATTTAGCGATCGACAACTCATGGAAATCATGACGATACCAATGTGGATCGAGGCTGCCTTGGCTCTGCGTTCAGGCGTGGTCGACTCCTATGAGCTGTTTGATCTCGCGATGCAAGGCGGGCTTGGTTTTGACTCAAGCGAACCATGGCATGCTTTCTTCGATTCCATGGGTAGCTCAGCGATCCTCGCGGCAATGGAAGAATGGTCAGCCTTGACGAAATCGATGAATGCTCCCAGAGAGCTCTGTCAGTTGCTCGCGGAAAATTCCCCCACCGACGCGATGGTTGCGTACGGTGGTGGCTCAACGCGATAAAAAAACGCGATGGACAACGCGATAAAAAAACGCGATGGCCAACGCGATGGCCAACGCGATGGCCAATGATGACGCGTTGCTTTTTCTATCCGGCCTCTGATGTGTTTGCACCGGAGTCATCCGAGGCTCTGCTGGGGCGATCCCAGAACAATACAGCGAATGCCACCATCACTCCCAGGGCAAACAAAGCCGGTGCGTACCAAAGCTGGGACCAGTCAACGACATCGCCTGTTGTGCATTTCCCCATCCACCAGCCGAATGCCTGGGCACCGATTCCGAGTCCAAGTCCTTGAGTCAGCATTACAATCAGCGATTGAGCTTGCCCTCGCACCTCTGGCTGGGCCTTCTTGTCGGTGTAGATCATTCCTGTCACAAAGAAGAAGTCATAGCAAATGCCATGCAGCAGGATGCCAACGAAGATCGGGGCGGTCATCATTGGGCCATCTTGACCAAAAGCAAAGCCCCATAATCCGTACCGAACCGCCCATGCCAACATGCCAATGATCAACATTTTTTTGACACCCAGACGGGCAAAGCAGAATGGCATGATCAGCATGAAGAAAATTTCGCTCATTTGACCAGTGCTCATTGCACCCGTGGTGGAACCAAACAGCTGCACGCCCATGGCATCAACGAAGCCGTATCCTTTCGCATAGTAACCCGCTAGCGGGATACATACCAAGAAAGAAGCAACTGCGAAAACGAAGAACGCTTTGTCTTTCAACAATGCCCATGCGTCGATACCAAAAACCTTGGACAGCGAGATGGGCTCGCCCTTCGCGGGGGGGGCCGTCTTGGGAAGCGTCAGGCAATACACACCAAGAATTGCAGACGCGATGGCTGCAGCGTGGAAAATATGAGATGAATTGTCTGAGTAGGTGATCGTGCTCATTACTGTGTCGAAAGCTTGCTGTGCCGCGTTGATGGCGGTTTCGTTGGTTCCAGCTGCTGCTTTCGCTGTCGCAAGTTCTGCTGTCGCTTTGCTAATGGTTTCATCTTCGCCAGTGAAGAGACGGCAACCCCACATGGCCCAGTTTCCTGCAATCCAGCCAATCGTTCCAAGTACTCGAACAGCAGGGAAGTCTTTTTCACTATTGGCAAGGTGTTTGAACGAAAGACTTGCCGTCAGCCCAAGTGTCGGCATGAAACAGAGCATGTAAGCCAGCAGGCACAAAATCATGGGTTGTGTGAATTGGCTTAAATAGGTGTCCGGTGCACCCGCACTGGCAAGAGTGGGGGCGATCCATAACAGGCAGGCGCCGACGATGTTCAGGATCGCCAGCACACGTTCCGTGTTCATCAAACGATCGCAAATGAGCCCGAGTGTCAGCGGTGCCAAAATCGCCGCGATTGGCGCGACGGTGTACGCAGCAGCGTCGAAGGAACCGCCCGGGCCAATTTCGGTCATGCCCGCTTCGTTCAGGAAGCCATACAGCGAAACATACCAAGATCCCCAGACGAAAAACTGGAGAAACATCATGATGCTAAGACGGACTTTTGTGGACATGTGTTATTCCTTCAGTCGATTTTTCTATGCGTGTGTGCGTTTTTTTCTGCCACGATTATTTCCACCATGCCCCTGTCATTCCTCGCACCTTTTCGTTGTGCTTCAGGTAGTAACAAGGGTGAACAACAGTGTTCGTAGCCGGAGCGTTGATTTGCGATTGGGCGGTTTGCCGGACGGCGTTGCTCGAAACCGACGTCGTTGATACGGACACGTATGGGACCCGTTTCTGTCTGCTCCTGACCCCGATCATCATCGTGCCGTGCAGATTCTACTCCAGATCCTTGAGCACCTGTTGTGCCGGCACCGGTTCAATCTTTTCCAGTGGACTATCATCCCGTGCGAAGAACATCAAGTGTTGCCACGGCAGTTTGTTGTATTCCCGGACCAGTTTGAATCCGTTTGCACTGTATTCCTTCATGATTTGACGTTTTGACATCTTGTGAAGCGGCTTGATGGGAACGCGTGGATCTTCTTCGCGGTATTCAAGCAGCGCCACAACACCTTTCGAATTCAGGGAGCGACGGATTCCCCAAAGCATCGATTCCGGGTGGGAAAACTCGTGGTAGACGTCCACCATCAGAACCAGATCCAGCTTGTCGGCGGGGAGGTTTGGATCATCAACTTCACCAAGCACTGGCTCGATGTTATTCAGCTTGTACTTGCTCGATCTTTGGCGGAGTTTCTGGAGCATTTCGCGTTGAATGTCGACCGCGTATACCCTTCCGTCTTCACCAACATCCCGAGCCATGGGAAGCGTCCAGTAACCATTTCCGCATCCTAAGTCACAAACGCTCATCCCCTCAGCAATTTCCAGCTGTTTGAAAGACTCAGAGGCTTGCTCCTCATCTTCCCTTTCAGGGCGAATCAGCCACGGTGCACCAAGATGGGACATCGGTTTTGCCAAGACGCGTCCGAGGTAGCTGTTGCGTGCTTCCTCGACCGGTCGGGGGCGATCGCTCGATTCCTTCCCCGTTGGAGTGTCCTTTTTATCCGCTTGCGTTTGTTCGTCAGAAGATGCTGTATTTGACGTGCCCTGAGCCGAACAGTTGTTGGTCTGATGCAGCCAACTCAGGCCCGCCAACACAGCGATCACCAAAGTCATCAGGCGACGTGACAATTGACCGGTCTGTTCTTTGCTCATTGGATTACCGTTTCTCATTTCAGTCTTCATCTTTGACAGAGAGTTCAAATTCGGGTTCGAAGGCGTCATCGAAATCGTAGACATCATCAAAGTCCTCCCTTTGATCGGATTCACTCTTACGCATCTGCTCAATTCGGATCAGGTTGTAGACCAAGTCACCGAAGTCGCTGGTGCTCTTGATCCCCCAGTTTCCAAGTACCATTTTCGTCAGGTAACCGTATTGCTCGATGCCATAAAGACGGCATGCTTCACAAAGCTGCTGGCCGGTAACGTGTCGCGGACCAGTTTTTTCACCGGAATCATCTTCCGCTAACTCGCCGATCATATGCTCGTGGGCGTATTGAAGCGACTCACGAATGAACTGGTACGCATCCAGTTTGTAACGTTTGTCTTCGGCTAGTAAATCTCGCATAGCTTGCAATGAAGACGTCATTTTCTGTTTAACTTTCGGCTTGTGTGGTGCAAGCGGAGGGCAAGTTTCGCATGGAGTAATGCAGGCTAATCATTGCTTGCGGGATCCAGGCTTGTTCTTCTGTTCGCTTTTTCGTTTTGCCGGTTCTTGTGGTTGGGAGATGACCTGAAGTACATCTGTCTCTTATACACATCTGACGCTGCC
>CAJXTM010000082.1 GCA_913061385.1 uncultured Rhodopirellula sp.
CTACACGTAAGGAGTCGTCGGCAGCGTCAGATGTGTATAAGAGACAGGTACAGACAACCGCAAAATGCTCAGCGTCACTCCTGAAGACGCAGCCTCCCTCGGAATCCACAGATGTCCTCGTCACTCCATCGAATATCTGTTGTCCTGCCTGTCCGAGATGGTGAGTATCAAATTGAATCCCGAGTCACACAGCTTCTCGAAGCGATGTCGGATCTGACACGGGGAGCAACCGAAGTGATTGTGGTTGATGATGGAAGCAAGGACTCAACGCCCGAAGTCCTAAGTGAGTTGAAGGCCCGTTATCCACAAGTACGCATCGTTCGCCACAGTCGCCCACGAGGGCTCGAGGCTGCCGGCCAAACCGGGTTGGAACGATCGACTGGCGACCTCGTTTTCATTCAGGAAACGGACGCAATCGTACGGATTGAAGACATGAGACGTTTACTGCGCATGAGCGAAGACAAGTCGGTTGTCGCCGCCCGCGCTGAGAGCACACCACGCCCACTTTCAGGTGCTCTCATGCGTCGTCTTCGGGCCTTCGGGACACATGCCGACGAGCAAATGGAATCTGCTTCTGAAGCATCTGAAAAAAAAACCAGTATGCAAATGATTCGACGCCCGCATTTGCAAAAGCTGGCGAGTCCACGTGGCCGCCACTATCGACTCAATGGTGAAACAGTCCACTCTACCTCGCTGGAATCAGCCTGACCCCAGCATCAAGTCTATCGCCACGGTAGCCAAGAATTGATCATTGACGGACTCCACTGAAATTCTCAAAGGCGAACGCAACAGCCAAAAATTCCTTGCAGCTACCGTGCCATTCAGGCTCGATGAGTCAGTCACGGAACATCTCCTGAACTTCCTTTGACCATTCATCCCAACCATCTGCAGCCGCTTCAAAGTCAACCC
Source organism: uncultured Rhodopirellula sp. (assembly GCA_913061385.1). Classification (GTDB taxonomy): domain Bacteria; phylum Planctomycetota; class Planctomycetia; order Pirellulales; family Pirellulaceae; genus Rubripirellula. Next base: position 910 of record CAJXTM010000082.1, read on the forward strand.
TCATCCAGCGAACCGGGTCTGCAGGCAGCACGCGTGGTGGAAATTTGCTGCCGCGATGAATTGGTAGCTGGCTGCTATTCCCCATCGCCAGTCGATCCTCGGTTTCAGGGCTGATTAGATAATCAGCGAGTTGCCCGCCAGCAACCACATGAGGTGCATTTTTTAGAACTGCGATTGTATTCGGAATTCGCAGTGTTCCCCACTGATCGGGTGCTTGATCCGGAAAGACGATTGCGACTGGTTCACCACTATCTTTTTCGATGATCGCATCATCCGTATCCGTCAGCCCCCATGCCACGCGTCCTGCTGCAACCGCCAGAGCAACCTGCTTGTTGCCTGATAGAATCACCGCATTTTTTTGTATCTTCTGCAATCGATCCATCGTAGCCTCGCGTCCTTCCAACTCTCGCAACGCGGCAAAGTGGGTTGCCGTGGTACCAAACAGGGGTCGGGCCATCGCACAGTTTTTTTTCCACTTCGAATCTGACAGGTCTGCGATCGAGGTCGGATAGTCCGCTGGGTCTGGAATCAGCTTGGTATTGATCAGTAGCACCCTGGCACGAGCTGCGAAACCGCACCATGTTCCGTCGCCCGCAACCATGTCCGTTGGATAATCCGAGGGTAAATCCCAGTCGCGTGACTGCAAAAGCCCTAACTTTTGCAAACGAACCGTATGCATGATTTCGTTGTTCCAGAACAGGTCGCAAACTGGCTGATCCTGCTCTGCAATGATTCGATTAACCAACCCGATTGTCTTGGTAGATTCAACATCAAACTTGGGGATAACACCCGTCTCGTGATCAGTTGATCTTTCGAATGCATTGAGAATCGGAAACGCAAATTCCTCATCGAGTGCTGAATAGACGACGACATCACTTTCTGCGCGAGGAACACACCCACCGGTCAGAACCAGGCACATGGCAAGCCAAACCCAGCCGGTCAGTCTCGCCGTAACAGCAAAACGGAAAATCCATGTAGAATGGGGGGATGATTCAATCACAGTTAATCTTCGGGGTGGGATGTTTCTTTGCCTTGTTTGCCGTTCCGTTGCAGGCCGACGAGCTTTTGGTTCGGGATGGCCAATACATTCACTTGACCACGGATATCGCTTCGACAGAAGAGGCCGAAATCCTGGTGGCTTCATTTGATGCCGCCATACCGCAGTGGGCTGAGTTTTGGAATCTCGACAAGGAGTCACTGACGGACTTCAAAGTAGAAGCCTGTGTCATCCGCAACAAAGCTAATTTTAACCAGAGTGGCCTGATTCCGGCGACCGTTCCTAATTTTCCCTTCGGTTACGCGATCGGCAATCAAGTCTGGGTCCTCGCGCAGCAGAGTGAGTATTACACACGACACCTGCTGTTGCATGAAGGAATCCACTCATTGGCATACCACTTGTTCAAAGGTGCTGGACCAACGTGGTTCCAAGAAGGTACAGCTGAACTACTGGCGACCCACCATGGGGCAGGGCGTGACATCAAAATCAATCGCATTCCGCTGAGTCGTGAGGACGCTCCGTACTGGGGACGCTTCAAACGCATGGGGCAGTCGACCGAGAGCGGCGAAGTCCCCAGTTTTAACGCAGTGCTGGGCTATCAGCCGAATTTAACGGGTGATGTCGCTACCTACAGCTGGAGCTGGGCCGCTTGCATGATTTTGAGTAGCTATCCGGAGTACCGCTCAGCATTCATTACGGCAGCGGAAAGAGGCCAAGAAACTGGACCTGCATTCAACCGCGAGCTGCAATCATCACTCGGCAAACAGTGGCCCATTCTGGCGGCCCGATGGCGGATTGCGTGCCACGATCTTGACTACGGATTCGACTGGCAGAGAGAGCAAGTAAAACTATCTGCAAAAGACCCTCTCTGGAACGGTGATGACCTGCAAATCCAAGTCCGACCGGATCAGGGCTGGCAGTCCTGCGGAGTCCGCATTCCACGCGGCGCGAAACTTCGCATCTCTGCCGAGGGAAAGATCACCCTGGCGGATCAACCCAAAGCATGGATCAGCCAGCCACAGGGCATCACTTTTCAATACCATCGTGGCCGTCCGTTGGGACAATTGCAATTCTGCTTATTGCCCAATGCCAATGACCCTCAGGCAAAACGGATCGAACCACTTAAAACTCAGGGCGTCGTTGACCAACCATTGGTCAACGTTTCCGAATACAGTTGGCTGCTATTTCGAATTAATGACGAATGCGGAAAACGTGCCGACAACCGGGGCAGTTATCAGGTCTCGATCAAGCGTGCTCGTTGACTTGGAAGAATCATCGAGTCGGAAGTTGCCCGAGGCTGTGAATCGCGTGGCTGAGTGGCATCAACCACTCCAAATCAAGAACTAGGTTTAAACGGCAAGTTCAAATTCGGGATAGACAAAGTGTTGGCCCATTCTGCCGAGAGAGTCGCCAGCCTCTGCCCCGGTGTTTGATAAAGCATGGCATGCATGAGCCCATCAAACCGCTCAATTTGACTGTGCAACTCGTATTCAACCCAGTCCACCCAATCCTGGCTGCTGTGGCGTGACAAAGAGGAGTACCCTGAGTTTGAGTCAGAATTTTGCTGAGCATTCTTGACTTCGTTCACGAGTTTGTGACCCCATGAATCAATCGCAACTGCATTTGCTCCTAACGCGATCAACTTAGCAGCATCATCAGCAGTAATTTTTCCGGGCACCACCCACAATGGCACGTGACCACACTGCTGCTCGTCCATCATGCAGCGTGTTTGCTTGACACTCTGAGCCAGTTCCAACGCACTTAGATCGAGTTCATTCAATCTCAAAATAATGCCATCGGGCTGAGCGGCTAAAACAGCGGGCAGTTCATCGTTCAAACGATGTGGTGCAATCGAAGCGAAAACAGCCGCATCCCCTGCTAACAAACGCAATTGACTCAGTTTCCCACCAAGTTTCGAGAGACAATCAACATCAGGCGGAAACGATGCTGCCGGTACCCAACCGCCTCCAGCGAGCGGCGAATCACCGTGCGTTGCCTCCCAACGCCCAATTTCCTCAGGTGTGAAAGCAAATCTTCCTGTCGAATTCCGACGCATCGCAAGACGCACATCCACAACGGCCGCACCATCAAAGTCTCGGTCACTTAAACCATAGCGTTCGGGGCGGTAGGGAATCATCCTCGGCAGGTAGTCGTCCGCTTGCTCCCGACCATTCGTGGTGTCATCGGAAACCACCTGATGCAATTCGGGATTGCCATCAACCGCACTAAGGTCGCTTCGCAATGCACTGACAACCACTTGCAAACGAGCGACCGCTGCCGCAATGACGTCAGCAGACTCAATTTCGATCTCTGACCACGGCGGGTCGTACCAAAATAGTGGCGATTTCAACGACACCTGTTTTCCGTCGGTGCGTTCGATTTGTATCGAACCATCGTCTGCCGGGGCGCCTACCCAAGGCGTATCGGCAGCAGGTGGAAGGAAACAGATTTTTTCCAAACGTTCATTCATCAGTTCTATCCAGTACCAGCGTGCATTCCCAGCTTCCCAGGACGCTTCGCTCTGCTATCGCCAATTCGGATTCAGTTCGCCACGCTCACTTGCTTCAGCCTCCAGCATCGCTGTTGGCACAATTCTACGGAACTCTTTCGCGTCACCCCGTATTGATGCATTGATGAGCAATAATCCCAGCCGTAATTGCTCGCGTTTACGGAGTGGAGCATCTGTCACCCCGGCGGCAAGACTTGCAGCAGCACCTCGAATGAAGACCGTCGCATTACTCATTGCATCACCGAGGTTATGACCAGCATCACCACCGATCACAATCATGCCACCCAAAGCTCCGACGCCTGTCTCGTCGCCTACATTGCCACGCACAAAAATGCCTCCACCACGCATGGCGGCACCACAGCGATTGCCTGCGTTTCCATAGATAGCGAGCGTCCCGCCGGTCATGGCAGCCCCGGCACCAACGCCGGCGTCACCCCGTACACGAACCGCGCCACTAGCCATTCCCTCGGCTACACCACTGCCAACATTACCGGTCATCCGAATATCAGCTTGCGAATTGAAGGCGAAAGCATAATCACCCAGAGGCCCTTCCATCTTGATCCGAATCGGATGATTCAAACGCATCAGAACTGAGTCTTGGCCAGCTGAACCAGCGACATCAACCTGAGTCAATTGCTCATCATTCTCACCAACCGGAATCTCATGGATCGCCTGATGAAGCACCTTAGCACCCACATTCAATGACAATCCATTGGCATAGGAACGAGTTTGTGAGCCACTTCCCACAACAGTCGGATTAAAATCTGGCGTTTGATTCATACTTGGCTCTGAGATGGTTCACGTTTTAGCCAATGGCTGGAAGCTGGGGGCGAAGTTAGAAATGGGGAAAATACCAAACAATCGGGGTACGCAGAATTCAGCGTACTCGCGGGAACATTAGCGGACATTCAATACTGGCACAGAGCAACATTAATCCGGTCATCCACAATTCAGTACATCGCGAACGATGCTCTCCAGTTTAACTGCTGCCGCGGCTCCCGCTTCCAGTACTTCTGAATGATCTGCCTTGATTGGTTGATCGGGATTCGCGACGTTACTCACCATTGAAAGTCCCAAGATCCGCATTCCGGCCGCAGAACCCGCCAATACCTCCGGTACTGTGCTCATTCCCGCTACATCGGCCCCAATTCGCCGCATCATCCTATACTCGCTGCGTGTCTCGTAAGTGGGGCCCAAAGTAGCTAAATAGGTACCTGGATAGACATTAAATCCACCCTTGGTACCGACTCGGACCGCTTCTCGGGACATCTGCGAATCGTAAATCTCGGCCGCCCGCATCAAACCAGGGCACCCCACGACATCCCCCGTCTGATTTTCCGGTGCAAGCCTGAGATTGGGCGATTCCTGATCTGCTGCCGAAGCCGTATTCCGCAAACCTTCTGCCCCTCTGAAATCACAGAGTCCCATAAAATTCAGGTGATCGCGAATCACCACAATGTCACCCACTCTCAACTTTGGATTCACTCCTCCGGCTGCATTGCTGACGATCAGCTTACTGGCGTTAAGTCGAGCCATTAATTTGACTGGAAACGCAATCTGCTGATTGGACCAGCCTTCGTAGCGATGGAACCGGCCGGCCATGGCAATGACCGGCGAGCTCCCGATGCACCCCAAAATCAAGTCGCCGCGATGACCACCTGCAGACGATATCTCAAAGCCGGGGATATTCTGATAACTCAACACAACGGCGTCAGTGATTTGGTCCGCCAAACCTCCCAGTCCACTCCCGAGAATGATAGCGGTTGCGGGACGCTTTCCGACCTCTGTATCGCTACACTTCGAGGTCACATACTCGACTGCCTGTTGAAGCAGTTGACCTTCCTGACTAGCCGCAACTGTGGTTGGTAGCTTGGTTACCATTGGCAATCAAGCCATTCTGGTGTGATTAAATTCTCGAACAATTCCATCCACCACAGCGATCAACTTTGGAGTTGCCTCATTCGCGACGGCGATAATTTCATCGACGTTGGATGGTTTCAACGCATCCGGCAGGCACATATCAGTAACAACACTCAGCCCAACCGTTTTCAAACCACAGTGGACGGCAACAATCGCCTCGGGAACAGTGCTCATACCAACCACGTCTGCCCCGATCATCCTGAGGTACCGATACTCGGCTCGGGTCTCCAGATTGGGTCCTGCCACAGCGACAAAAACTCCTTTGTGGATATTAATGTCACGTTCCCGTGCAATTTTGATCGTACGGTCGATCCACGCCTGATCATACGGTTCGCACATGTCTGGAAAACGTGGTCCGAGGCGATCATCGTTGATGCCGATCAACGGGTTATCCCCCAGCAGGTTGATCTGATCTTCGATCACCATCAAATCACCTGAATTGAAGTAGGGATTCAACCCACCGCAGGCGTTACTGACAATCATCAGCTCTGCTCCAAGTTCCTTGAATACCCGGACCGGCAGCGTGATGTCTTTTAAAGAATAGCCTTCATAAAGATGAAAACGGCCCTCCATGGCCACGACAGGCACACCGGCTAAACGCCCGCATACCAATCGCCCTCGATGGCTCGTCGCCGTCGACGTCAAAAAGTGCGGAATGTCTTTGTAATCGAGCGTGGCTTCCACCTCGAGTTCCTCAACAATATCACCTAGGCCGGTCCCCAGGATGATGCCTACTCTGGGTTTGGCGCTAAATTCATTACGGATTTTTTCGCAGGCTTCTTGAATCTTGTCATAAAGATCGAGCATAACTTTTCCCCGAGGTTATTGCAGACAGTCGTATCATAGCGCGGTAAGCCGGCATCCGCGACCGCCCAGCGATGCGTTAAAACATAGAACGCTGGATTCTATTGTATGATCAGCTTTTGCGATGCGACCAGCGTTGAGCTACGAAACGACTCGCCCCAGTGCCCGCAGCGATTGTTCATGACCACACCATCCTCTGACGTTTTTGAAAAATTGGCGGCCTTTTATCTTGGCCGTGACTACGATCTCGCAACGCGGGAAATGACCGATGACTTATTGATGTACGATGCAAAAGATCTTTGCACCCATGCAATGTGCGTTGGCATGACCGGCAGCGGAAAAACGGGACTGTGCATTTCCCTGTTGGAAGAAGCAGCACTGGATGGAATCCCCATCATCTGCGTTGATCCGAAGGGAGACCTTGCTAACCTGCTGCTGACATTCCCCAATCTCAGTCCAGCCGATTTCCAACCTTGGATGGACGAAGGCGAAGCTAAACGAAAGGGTATCAGCGTAGAGCAGTTGGCATCCGACACTGCAAAACGCTGGAGTGAAGGCCTGCAATCATGGGGGCAGGATGCTAATCGAATCCAACGACTGAAAGATGCCGTCGACATTTCGATTTACACACCGGGCAGCAACATCGGCCTGCCGCTGACGGTACTCAAGAGCTTTGATGCTCCTCCCGTCGAGGCAAGGGATGACGCCGAATCATTGGGTGACAAAATCACCGGCGCCGTCTCCGGACTGCTTACATTGATGGGGATTGATGCCGATCCCATGACCTCCTCTGAACACATTCTGATGTCCTCCATTTTGCAAAAGCAATGGAGAAATGGAAAAAATGTTCCCATTGGCCAGCTGATCCGACTGATCCAAAAGCCACCGATCGATCGCATCGGGGTCGTCGACCTTGATTCTTTCATGTCTGCTGATGACCGCAACAAACTTGCAATGCGTCTGAACAACTTGCTGGCCTCACCTGCATTCGCATCGTGGATGGAAGGTGATTCACTGTCGATCAAAGGCATGCTGCAATCGTCAACTGGCAAACCTCGCATCACGATTCTTTCGATCGCGCATCTGGACGACAATGAGCGGATGTTCTTTGTCACGATCCTGCTTAACGAACTGCTTGCTTGGGTAAGAACACAGACTGGCACAAGCTCACTCAGGGCGCTCTTTTACATGGATGAAGTCGCAGGCTATTTCCCACCCGTCAAAAACCCTCCCTCCAAGCCACCCATGCTAACTCTGCTCAAACAAGCAAGAGCGTTTGGGCTTGGGATCACACTTGCAACTCAGAATCCAGTCGATCTTGATTACAAAGGTCTGTCCAACATCGGCACATGGTTCCTCGGTCGCTTGCAGACAGAACGTGACAAAGCGAGAGTCATTGAAGGACTCGAAGGAGCTGCTGGAAACGCAGGGCAGCCATTTAATCGTCAACAAATGGAACAGATCCTCGCAGGCCTCGGCAGTCGTGTTTTCCTGATGAACAACGTGCATGAACCTCAGCCCCGTGTCTTTCAGACGCGTTGGGCCATGTCGTATCTTGCGGGGCCACTGGCAAGGGGACAGATCAGCCAGCTGATGGCGGACAAAAAACAGGGACTGACACATCAGACAACTGACAACAATCGTCAAGAAATAGAGCCAAAACTGGACATCGCAAAAACCAGTGTTCAACAACCAAGATCCACCACTTCAAATTCATCATCGACCACCCCGATCCGTCCCGCCGTTCCCGCAAGCATCATCGAACATTTTTCAGGAACCAACCTGCGAAGCAAACCAAACGCCAAACTGGTTTATCGACCAAGTCTGTATTGCGAAGGTGTTCTGCACTTCATTCGAAAAACGGCAGCATTGGATCAATGGCAAGATGCCACCCATGTCATCAACTGCACACCCGAATTCCCCGACAACCTCTGGGAAAGCAGTGAACCAGCAAGCCCGGACATTGACCGGATGGAGTCGCCCGAAGAAGGATTCATATTTGCCCGACTTCCTAGCGAACTGGTGAGCAAAGGAAAGTATCGAACCTACCGATCCCAATACAAAGAATTCCTGTATCGGCATTGCGACGTGACACTCTACAAATCAAACCTCGTCAAAGGAACAGCGCCCTGTCTCTTATACACATCTGACGCTGCCGACGACTCCTTACGTGTAGAT
>CAJXTM010000083.1 GCA_913061385.1 uncultured Rhodopirellula sp.
ACACGTAAGGAGTCGTCGGCAGCGTCAGATGTGTATAAGAGACAGGTTTGGGGATGATATTATCAAATTGATAGGTTCGCTCCTCGCAGATTTTTCCAGTCACTTACCTGAAACTGCCGTGGTGACAGCAAATACGGAAGTTGCTGGCATTGACGAGGAAATCGCCAATCACGCCGATTCATCGGCGATTTCGGCCTCGGCAAACGTTGCAATCAACAAATCTGATCCCGAATCCAATCAGCCCAGCCCTGACTCGGACAAAGTGACGGTTCCTGAGTTGCCAACAAAGAACAATGGAGCGATCAGTAAAACCGCAGGCTATTGGACATGGAGACTGTTCAGGGATGGATATTCCGAGGCAGAGGTGATGGCAATCCAACAATGCGACTCCGCCGAACTTGTTTCTCAACTGTTGCTTGCGGTTCAGGGCGGCCTGGAAATCGATCTGGGGTGGATCACAGACGAACACAGCGTCGAACAACTTCGTAAGTCCAGTAATAGTCCCAAAGTCGGCGGTTAGTCACCTAAGCCACGACTCACTACAATCTACGTGTGATTCCATCACGATCAGTGATTGGAGTCCGTGATGGACCCGGAAAAAGACGGGTTCATTGCACCAACAGCAACGGCGAAAAAGGCAGGAAATGGATAAGAAGTCTGAGAAAAACGAGACACCAGCGTCTGAACCCCAGGAAAGCAGGCGTGGGAACAACTCACTGATCATCGCGTTATTACTGGCCGGTTCACTGGTTCTGTTGTTCTACAACAGGGGTGAAGAGCGGTCGGTTGTTTCTGCAAGCTTCTTTCAGACCGAACTGGCCCGTGGAAACGTCGAGGAAGTGAGCATCGGCGAGCGACGAGTTTACGGAACGTTCAAAACCGCTCCTGACGCCCCATCCGCTACTAAGGAAGAGGCACCGGCAAAGACAGACGATGTCGACGCCACAGCAGACGACAAGCCCCCTGCTGTTGTCGAGGACAAGAAATACCTGAAGGAGTTTTACTTCAATCGCTCCACTGATGCTGGCGCAGCGGTAGAGCTCGAGAATCAACTCAAAACTGCCAAAGTCGAGTACACGTACCTAGAACCTGACAATACGCAGCAGATCATCTACTTCATTGCCTTGATCGGTCTTCCGCTGGCCATTTTGTTCTTTCTCTTCATGATGTTGCGACGGACCAAGAGTGACATTATGGGAGGCGGTTTTTTGTCCGGGTTCAGCAAGAGCCCCGCCAAAAAGTTCGAAGCCAACGAAAAGATGGTCACCTTCGATGACGTCGCTGGCCTTGAAGGTGTGAAAGCAGATTTGCAGGAGATCGTAGACTTTCTCAAGACCCCAGGTAAATTTCAGAAACTCGGAGGGCGGGTCCCCAAAGGCGTTCTGCTCAATGGGCCTCCCGGAACTGGAAAAACGTTGCTCGCCAGGGCAGTGGCCGGCGAGGCGGACGTTCCATTCTTCTCCGTGAATGGTAGCGAGTTCATTCAGATGTTTGTCGGGGTCGGTGCAAGCCGCGTCCGTGATCTGTTCAAGACAGCCAAGGAGCAAAGCCCTGCAATTATCTTCATTGATGAGATTGATGCAGTAGGCCGTCAACGTGGTGCAGGGCTCGGAGGCGGACATGACGAGCGTGAGCAGACATTGAATCAAATTCTAGGTGAGATGGACGGATTTTCAGGAAGTCAGGCCGTCATTGTGGTCGCAGCTACGAACCGACCGGATGTTCTCGACCCTGCTCTTCTGCGTCCCGGAAGATTTGATCGACACATCACAGTGGGTCGTCCTACGATGAATGGACGCGAAGCGATCTTCAAAGTTCACGTTCGCGATGTGCCGTTGGCTGATGATGTTGACCTGAGGCGGCTTGCGGCGGGTACCGTTGGCCTGACCGGTGCTGACATCCGAAATATGGTGAACGAGGCTGCACTCTGGGCAGCTCGGAACGACAAGAAAATTGTCGACATGAGTGACTTTGATCACGCTCGCGACAAAATCTTGATGGGTGCGAAACGCGAAGAAGTTCTTCAAGACAGCGAGAAAGAGAAAACGGCTTACCACGAAGCCGGCCACACCCTGACCGCTTGGCACCTCGATGGTGCCCACACCGTCCACAAAGTGACGATTATTCCCCGAGGTCGAGCGTTAGGCGTTACGCAGTATGTTCCCAACGAAGATCGTCTTAGTATCAGCAAACGAGAACTGGACCACCAATTGATCGTGCTGCTCGGAGGACGAGCCGCAGAGAAAATCATCTACAACGAACCGTGCGTAGGAGCGGAGAATGATCTGGAGCGTGCCACAAGCATCGCCCGTAGAATGGTGACACACTGGGGCATGAGTCCGAAAATTGGTCCTGTCAGCTACAAAACCAGCGATGAAGATCCATTCCTCGGTCGAGAGATTCACCAGTCACGCCAATTCAGTGAACACACTCAGGAATTGATTGACGAAGAGGTTGGGAGAATTCTTCTTGAAGCTGATCAGAAAGCCGAGCAATTACTTCGTGAGCACCGAGACGAACTCGAAAGCATCACTCGATCCTTGCTGGAACATGAAGAGCTTGGTGAAGCGGACCTGACGGAATTGATTGGCCCTTCGATCCAGTCGCGAACCCAGTCAAAGAGCAAAGACTCGCAGGACGCTGAGACGGTTGCCCCGGGTGGCTCGAACGATTCCAAGCCTGATGTTGTCGCAAAACAGGATCAGCAGCAGTGAGGGGGTTATTGACGCAACTATCTCGAATGCCGTGGGGTGACTGATATTCCATGGGTAAAAAGCGTCAAAAACAGCGAACGGACTTTCGTAAAAAATATCAGGGCCGTGTTCGGAAAGGAGACCTGACACGTGAATTCCGAACGGGTGATGCTGATAAGCTCGCAGATGTCTCACAGAGCGAACGTGTTAGTGGAAAGGGTGAGCTAACGCGAAAACGCACCGTTCAATCCACAGGCAAAAACGAACTGCAGGTAAGAAGTGGTGAGTTGAAAACCGGACGTGTCGTGAGCGTCCATGGTTTGAAGAGCCGAGTAATGACAGACGATGGCGAAATTTATGATTGCGCGGTCAGGCAAGTCCTAAAATCTCTCAGCATCGAGCAACGCAGCATCGTGGTCGCCGGAGACCACGTACTTATACGGGCCGAATCACATTTGGACGGTGTGATCGAGGAAGTCAAACCTAGACGTGGCGTCATCAGCCGAACCAGTCGTGGTCAACAACACGTCCTAGTTGCTAACGTCGACTACTTGCTGATCATCACGAGTGCGGCAGAGCCTGGCCTCAAACCGACCTTGATTGATCGTTTCCTGCTTACAGCACAGCAATGCAATCTGCAGCCAGTTGTTGTGGTCAACAAGGTTGACTTGGTTGACAGTGTCAAGCTGCAACCTTTGCTAGGTGTTTATGCATCCATGGGCTTCAGGGTCTTGATGACTTCAGCAGAAACGGGTGTCAACATTGCCTATCTGCGTTGCCTCCTCAAGGGCAAGCAGACAGCAGTAACAGGGCAGAGCGGGGTAGGCAAAAGCAGTTTACTCAATGTAATCCAGCCCGGCCTTGGCTTGGCAGTGGCAACAGTCAGTCAGGACAACGAAAAAGGCCGGCACACAACGACGGCGGCTCGACTAATACCGTTGGAAGGCGGCGGCGCCGTCTTTGACACTCCCGGCATCCGGCAGTTCCAACTCTGGGACATTTCAGCCAGTGAAGTTGCAGGGCTGATGCCTGATCTCCGACCCTACGTGAGCGCATGTCGCTACCCCGACTGCTTTCACCTGAGCGAAGATGAATGTGCCGTCAAAAATGCCGTCGCCGATGGTCGCATTGATGCGCGTCGCTACGATGCGTACTGCCACTTGCTTGAGGGTGACCTGATGAGTGAGTCAAGATAATATCTTAGGGAAAAACCGATGAGCACACCTGAAAACAAAACCGAGTCATCCCCCTACCCGTGGCTGCGGGGTGCAATTTACAGCGGAATTGGCGTGGTGATTGGAATAGCTTCGCTCGTTCTCTTCTGCCATGCCTTGGGCTTGAATCTGCGGGATCAAGGGTGGGGATCGGATACCAATTCATGGGACTCCAACCGCGGCGAGTTAGTGACCTCATTCGTTGGATTTGGAATTTCTACAATCATTTTCTGGCTCGGTTTTCATCAAACGACAAAGTCACTCTAAGTCGCCACGTCTTCAACGACTACGTAATGATGTCACGGCGGTTTTGAACGTAGTCCCAAAGGACAAAACGATCGAGGTCGCGGCCACTCGTGAAAAACACCCGGCCCTTGGTAGTCTGTGCCAGCCGCTGAGCAAAACGAATATCCTCTTGGCTCTGTGACCAACTTGGTATCAAAAAGATATTAATTGTAATATCATTTTTACTACACAACATTGCTTCGCGCATCGTCGCCTGCTCAGTCCGCGGATCAGGCGGATAAAGCATGTAAAGTTTCTCATCTTCAAAGTGAGCGGTTGGAAGGCCATCCGTAATCAAGACGATTTGTCGATTCGGAGTGTCGCAATTGGCAAGATTCTTACGCGCCAACTGCAACGAGTGCTGAATGTTTGTGAAGTGCGGATGCACTTCCTGCTCGCTAATATTTGGATCACTCATATCTGCCCAAAGCTGAACCCACGGATCATGGATCGTGACCGGCTTAGGCATCATGTTGATAATCTCACCAGGTGCTCGAAGCTTGGCGAATGTGTACATCTCGATGAATCTCAGGAAGTCACCCGGGTACTCAGTCTGAATGAGCCCTTGCAAGGCCAACGCCATCCTTTTCACGTTTATATATTGCCCGTCGTATCGCATGGAACCACTCATATCCATGATGACACAGGTCGCACACTTCGGATGATTTCGTGTTTTGTGAACTTCAATATCATCAGGACGCAGGCGAATTGGCCGGGTGTCTCCCTGTCGCAACAGCGCATTGATTACGGTCTGAGGTAAATCAATGTTTGCGACGCTGTCCCCGAACTCATAAGGCTTCGTCTGCTGAAGCTCAACAGCCCCCTCGCCAACAACATCTCCCTCGTGCCGGCCGCTTCTGGATTCCTGCAGCTCGCTGAAGATTCTTTCAAGTAGCCTGCCCTGAAAAACGCGGTAAGCCTGAGGTGTGAGACGAAATGCTCCCTCCTTCTCAGGATCTTTCTCGAGCCCCTGCCTTTCGGCCTGTTCTCGAATCAGGTTCTCTACTTGGTTGCGCATTTCTTCAAGCTGCTGCATATCCGATGGCTGCGCAAACTCACCGAGCAGATCCATATCGATGACGCCGATCTGGGCTGTTTTGGAGGCTTGATCAATCTGCTTGAGTAGCTCATCAATTTTTTCCAGCTCCTCTTTCACTTCCAGCGCCTTATCGATGGACATCGACTCGCTACCAGTGAAGTCGTACTTGCTTCCCAACTCCTCGATATTGTGCTTATCCTCCATCCGTTGGCCGACCTGCAGAAGCCCACGAGCCAATGGGCCAGTGTCATCGTCCACCCGGTACCAAAGCCGTTCGATCAGATATGGCTGTTCATGAACAATCGCTTCCTTGAAAGTCTTTTCCAATTGCTTGGGAACGTTTAAGTTCTGCGCGGCTCCGCGGAAGGCTCTCCTTGCCTTCTTTTGAACGCTTCGACATTCATAGGTCTCAAGAATTTTCCGTTTCCGCTCCTCCAGCATCGCACGAAGCATATCAAGGCTGGGTCCCATTCCGGCTATCTGACTGGGGTCCAATCGCACTGCTCTCGCCAAATCCTCCTCAGACAATTCCTGATAACTGCCATACATGAGTGCTTGTTCGAATGCAGGCGTGACAAGGTCCGGTGGCGGTTGTGTTGGCGGCGGAAACTGGGTTGGATCGTACTTCTGGTAGGAATGGATAACACCACCCGGCCGGTAAATTCGATCTTTGCTGCTTCGCTTTTCCTCAAATTTCATATTCAATCTTACCGTGACGCTGACTGCGACTAATTTTTTCCATGCTGTACAAACCTGCAAGTACAAACTCCACGCAACTGGCTCGCACAGCCTCACTCTCACTCGCGTTCACTTCGAATGCCATGTCCCACGCTGGTGGTACTTTTTTCAGACGAGTAGCGTATTCCTTGCTGGGCAGTAAATCACCGACTTCGACACGAACACCCCCACGAAAGATCTCGGCAATCGCGCCCAAACCATGTTCCTCGACGTACTCATTGAAAACGATTTTGATCGCCTCTGCCGTAACCGCCTCAAGAACCTGTCGCTCGCTCATCTGGTGTGTACCCATCAGATCGAGTTCAAGCTTACCCAATGAACTGGAGTGCAGATGCCCAAAATCACTGATCCGAGGCGCGGCAGGCTGCTCACGATGAATGATCCCGCGGTGGCGAGCAGACGCGATCAGTGTTCGGAAATTCGCCAACGAAAATCGGGCCGAAACGCCAGAATCTTGGTCGATGTATTTGCTATGCCGAGCCTGATTTGTGATTTCCTCGATGATTTGATACATGAAGTAAGGTACAACCACAGGATAATCACCCTCAAGCTGATCACCCACTTCCTGTTGCAGGATCTCTATTCCCTGATCACGTTCGTCTGGGTAATGCGTCTGGACAATAGTTCCAATCCGGTCTTTCAGTTGGGGGATCACTTTTCCGCTGCGGTTGTATGTCGAAGGATTAGCGGAGAATAAAATCATGAGATCCAAGTCAAACTGAATGGGATACCCGCGGATTTGCACATCTCGTTCTTCGAGGATATTGAACAATCCAACTTGAACCAGATCATCAAGCTCTGGGAGCTCGTTCATGGCGAAGATGCCACGATGCAGCCGAGGTATCAAACCGAATGACAACGCCTCCTCAGCACTCATACTGACACCCCCAGTCAGTTTTGCTGGATCGATCTCACCGATGATGTCTGCGAATTTGGTCCCCGGGCTAAGTCGCTCTGCGTAACGCTGATCACGACCCCACCATGCAATCTTGATATCGGCGGCATCGTGCTCAGCAATCATTCGCTTACCGAGCGATGTAATCGGGCTTGTCGGGTCTTCATGAACCGGCAGATCCGGATGATCAATGTAAGGAATCCACTCATCCAAAAATCGCGTTAGCATTCGCATGATGCGACTCTTGGCCTGCCCTTTTTCGCCAAGGAACAGTATGTCATGCCCCGCCAACAGTGCCAAATTGATCTCCGGTATCACCGTATCGTCGTAGCCAACGATTCCCGGAAACAGTTCCTCGCCCGCAGCCAGCATCCGGGTGAAATTATCTCGGATCTCCTGTTTGACAGTTTTTGATTTCCAACCGCTATCCAGGAGTACCTGCAGCGTTGTTGGTTGTGGTGCTGCCAAGATGGCCTTCATGCTTTCATTCCTCAAGAAGTGTGCCTTTTCGTACGAGTGATTGTAGTGAGATGAACAGATCGAATATCTGAAATAGATAAAAATCCACTGATTGGAAGTACAGGACAAACAGAGCCCTGTTCAACTTGTCAAACATGCCACCCTGCCGAGCATCGGTGTTAGAACGTCTGCAACGCTGGCTATTCCGCAGATGAGGTCGGTCAGTCCTTGGCATTAACCATCTTGAAATCAGCGTTTCGCATATGACTAGGCAAGGTTTCGCTGATCTCACGCAACTCCGTACCGAGCTTCAGTCGCTGACTTTCCGATGCCGTTTCCATCGCTTTTCTGAACAAGGATACTGCGTGTAAACGCATGGCATACCCCGTCAGCCCAGAGGCTCTAACTGCATTGAGATTCCAGCGTCTGGCAATGGCAACCAATTCTTTAACGCTAGGGTTCCCCGCTAAGGTAAGTTCGCTTTTGGCTACAGACGCGACTCGCGGGTCCGATGCACTACACAGCCAAGGCAAACCATCACTCCAATGATGCAGAACCAAGCAATAATAACGCCCGAGAACCCCTCGATTTGATTGGGACCAGGTTTTGGGATCAGGGCTGTTTATCAGGAGCGATTCAAATCGCTCACGTTGGCGGATTGCCTGCACAATCGCCCGCTCATACCCTAGCAAGTATTTGGTCGCATCTGCATCTTGCAAAGTACTCGCGAGTGCTTCAACAGCACTGAGGATCTGCTTCGCTCGCTCAAACTCTTCGGCGGTCACCAATTGATCCAATAAAACTAAGCCATTCGCGAGCAGATCCTGTTGTATTTCCGGCAAAGCAGATCGAACATTGGCTGCGAGATAAGTTTCCACCAACAAGGGTGCAGACGCAAATTCATAATGCTGCTGTAGATCAATCAGTATTCTTTTGACGTCGGAGGTTCCCCTCGTCTGCCAGACGCTTTCCATCAATAAAATCGAGACGGCCCAGTACTCTGACGATGCAAGCCGAAGCGGTTCCTTGACGACTCGAAGAGCGACAAGACGTTGAGCAAGCTTGTCTGCGTCACCCGACACCATTGAGATAGAGTCCAGCGACAAAAAGTACTCTCTCGCGTCAGCGACTGCATCACGATCCGGAACCACTCGTTTCATTTGCTCTGATACACCTTCTGGCACCTTACCTGAGGTGGGATCAATCTCTGGTCGAGCAGTCATCTCAGCTTGCTCTAGAACCGATCGAGACGCTACGGAATCTGAACTACTAACAGAATTACTTTCCGAGTCCAGCGACTCTGGGACAGATGTACTGGCAGGGGAAGCGAATGGATCAGGTAGAAAATCTGACGTGTCACTGTCCGACAACTCGCTGCCTGCCGCCGAGTCCATGTCATCACTTTTTTCTGACGAAGTAGTGCTCGCTGCCAAATTAGCAACCGGATTTTCGAGTTCGAAAATCGTGTCCGGGATAGTATCAACTGAAACAATGGGATTTAAAAATTGAGCGTCTAATTCAGATGTGTCAGTGAGTACGACTTCTGATTTATCGATCAGCTCCAACCCCTGATCGCGACCGACTGCTTTATCCAACTTAGCGGTCGGACTAGCAAGACGGTTCATGGATGCAGACTGAACCTTCCCCAAATCCAGAGCACCAGAATCAATCGATGTTGCGGTGTCAGCCTCTTCAATGATGCTAGGCTTGTCACCACTTGGAAAAGCAAGGGCACCAAGAAACAACACAATCAACACAACACCCAAGCCAATCGCGTACCAACGATTCACCAGCACTCTCTTCCAACGATTCCAACGCTTTAAAAGGGGAGTGCGTCTCAGAATATCGTTGTCACTCAAACTTTGAGCCCATGTTGGTTGTCCGGCCAACAGGGGCGTAGAGTCCAATTCCATTAATTCGATTAGATCTGCTTCACTTAAGCTGTCTCTTATACACATCTGACGCTGCCGACGACTCCTTACGTGTAG
>CAJXTM010000084.1 GCA_913061385.1 uncultured Rhodopirellula sp.
CTACACGTAAGGAGTCGTCGGCAGCGTCAGATGTGTATAAGAGACAGCTATTGCGTACCCTGACCGATAACACCGGCGTTACAACTTTACACATTACCCACAACGCAGCTGAAGCAACTGCTCTGGCTGACCGCCGTTTTCATATTGTCGACGGTCAAGTGATTGAGAAATCAGAAAGCCAAACACAAGAAACCAAGAAACTGAATTCCCCCGCAGGCTAACAGCTTCTGGGACTATTTTTTTATTTCAGCTTGTGGCTTCTTATCTGCAGCAGCTTTCTCTGCTGCTGCTTTCTTATCTACAGCAGCTTTCTCTGCTGCAGTTTTCTCTGCTGCAGCTTTCTCTGCTGCTTTCTTCTCTGCCGCTTTCTTCTCTGCCGCTTTCTTCTCTGCTGCTTTCTTCTCTGCTGCTTTCTTCTCTGCTGCTAGCTTCTCTGCTGCTAGCTTGGCATTCTTTGCTGCTTCCAATTCCTCTTTCGTAGTATGGATGGGGAACTTTCCTTTTGCCAGACCACGATCCACCAACCAGATATTTCTGAACCTCACGGGGTCACCATGATCTTGTAAACGTATCGGTAGCAGAATTGGCTCTTCCGGTTTGCCGGCCCCCGTTTTGTTTGGGAGCTCGACATTGTCCTGAACCGTCACTCCGTTGATCCATGACGTGATCCGGGCGTTGCGTACTTTGGATCCATCCGCCGCCCAACGTGGAGCAGTGAACTGCACATCGTAAGTCTGCCAGCTCAATGGTGGAAATGCCATATTCAGATCAGGTTTCTTAAATCGGTAAAGCGAACCCAACCCGTTGTAGAGTCGATCAAGTCCGAATGAATCAAGCACCTGACACTCGTAACGGCTTTGCAAATAGAGACCACTATTACCGCGGCTCTGCCCCTCTGCCTTGGGCATGTATGGAATTCGGAATTCCACGTGTAGATTGAAATCTTGGAACATCGGCTTCAGGTCAGCACCCTGCATCAGCAGTCCATCTTTTGTCATTTGGGCATTTGTAAATTGATCAACATTATCTCCATCGAATAAGACGATTGCATCCTCGGGCGGAAGAGCTCCCATGCTGGGACTCTTACGATGCAAACGGTTCAACTTGCCAATCTTGTTCCCTTTTCGGTCCACCAACAGGCAGTGTTCCTTCTCGACGATCATGACCCATGGTCCACCCGACAGAACCACGAAATCATCTGATCGTTGGCCAATCATGCGAAACGCCTCCGGTTTGTGCTTGTCTTGACCGGGCAACCCCCCCAAGAATGACTGTGCGTCAAAGGCCCCATCTCCGAGAGCTCTCAACTGCAAGCCGAGTTGTTCCTTCTGACCCTCCTCTGGCATGATTTCACCGAGGAACTCACCCATCAAAGCAAAGTCCTGATCCCCTTTGGGAGGTTCGGTAAAAGCCGGTCCCTTACCGTCATCAGCAGCGACCAGGGCAGAAGTGCAAGCAAACGCCAGAAAAACGGCAGCGAGCAGAGTGGGCAGATTTCGCATGGTGTCTAGAGTTATCGGCAAGAGGATACAGGGTGGGAACTATCACACCCATACTCTAGTTCAACGAACGTCAGATGCCACTAGCGGGCAACAGAGAAGTCAAAACGGCGGGTGTCTTGGACGGAAAATATCCTACGTCCCATTCGATCATCGATGAATTTTCCCGCTATCATGGAATGATCGGCAGCCGCCCCCTTCGCTTCCACCTTTCCCCTCAAGCCCCTTTTCTCAGGTCCCTTCGATGCAGAGACTGATTTCAACTTCGACAGCACTCTTGCTATTGCTGTGCCTCACATCCTCGGCCCATGCAGAAAACCAGCCGCCTAACATCGTGTTTATCTTTACTGATGATCACTGCGAACAGGCCCTCAGCGCTTATGATCCTTCTCGCATCAGCACTCCCAATCTTGATCGCATCGCCAACGAAGGCATGCGTTTTGACCGTTGCTATGTGACGAATTCGATTTGCGGCCCCAGCCGAGCGGTGATCCAAACCGGAAAATACAGCCACCTGAATGGGTTCATCCGGAACGGCAACCGATTCAACGGCGACCAACAGACGTTTCCGAAACTTCTGCAGCGTCAAGGCTACCAAACCGCCGTGGTCGGAAAATGGCACCTAGGGTCGACGCCTCAAGGCTACGACTACTACGACGTGCTCAAGGGACAAGGCCCGTATTACAATCCACCAATGATCACGGCTGGCGAAGACGGTCAACCTGTCACGCGCAAACACACTGGCTACACGACTGAAATCATCACTGACAAATTGTTGGACTGGATGACAGAGAAGCGTGATCCCCAAAAGCCCTTCATGGTGATGTATCAACACAAGGCTCCGCATCGAAATTGGATGCCTGCACCCAAGTATCTGAACTGGCTCGACGACGTAACACTTCCTGAACCGGAAACGATGTACGACGATTACTCGGGCCGTACTCAAGCTGCTGGACGGCAGACCATGACCATGCGTCAGCATTTGAACCCCAAAGATCTCAAATTGCAGGGCCATGGAACAATGACACCGGAACAGATCAAAGCATGGGATGCTGCCTACGGACCCAAGAACGCAATCTTTGAAAAGACTCGATCGACAATGACCGAGAAAGAAATCCTGCAATGGAAGTACCAACGCTACGCAAAGGATTACCTTCGATGTGTTAAAAGTGTCGACGATGGTGTCGGCCAAGTACTTGATTATCTGGACACAGCAGGCCTGACGGACAACACCATTGTCATCTACTCATCAGATCAAGGATGGTATTTGGGAGAACACGGCTGGTTTGATAAACGTTGGATGTACGAAGAGTCTTTAAAGACTCCGTTGTTGGTCCGATGGCCCGGGCATGTTAAACCCGGCACCATCAATGATGACATTGTTTCAAATCTCGATTTCCCCGAGACTTTTCTGAACATTGCGGGCGTTGACATCCCCGCGGACATGCAAGGAAAAAGTTTGGTCCCGATACTCGAGGGGAACACCCCCGATGACTGGCGAACATCGTTTTACTACCAATACTACGAGAACCCAGGCGGACATAATGTGGCTCGCCATTACGGTGTCACGGATGGCCAGTACAAGCTGATTCACTTCTATGCTTTGGAAGGCAAGAAGATTGATGACTGGGAATTATTCGATTTAAAAGAAGACCCAAACGAATTGCGAAGCGTATTTGGTGATCCTGGTTACACCGAAGTGCAACAGTACATGAAGTCTGAATTGGAACGGCTTCGTAAACAGTATGCCGTCGGTCCCGATGATGACCCCGGTCGTGCTAGACGCGAAAAACCGAAAAATCAATCGCCCCAGAACTGAGCTTGCATTTTTAACCAAAAGCAATCACAAGTCACGCACGGTCGGTTTTCACCACGCCGCTGCGTTCTCGTGAAGACAGGCCCTCGTGAAGACAGGCCCTCGTGAAGACAGGCCCTCGTGAAGACAGAGAGTGGACCTCGATGTTCATCAACTTACACCCACAACGCAATCATCCAAACGCGGCACCGACGACTGCGTTGCCGCAGACAAGCGGCTAATTGGATCGCGACGGGCCGGGGTGCTCGCAATCGGCTGAAGCTTCTAGCTGATTTTAAGCATGAAAGCATCATGCCTATCTCGCGAAGTTTTATCCTCGGTCCTGGTCGTGTGGGTCTAGAAACCTAGGATTGAATTGACCCGTTTTCTCTGACTCTGCATGCGGATGGTTCGCTAGCGTAACGAGGCGGGTGCTGCCCTATGAAGTGGACTCAGGTAAAGCATTTCGGCAGAGTAACGAGCGGTTGCGGGTCGCAGCAATGCAGCGGCCGCCTCAAGAACGTCACGTCGACTCACCTGACCAACAAGCTTTCCGCTTTCAAGAATGGGAATCCGTCGATAAGGCGAATTGAGAAACATCTGCGCTACACTGAGCAGATCTGAGCCCATGCAAGTAGTGACAACACCACTATCCATATAGTCTCCAACAATGTGTGTGATTCCAACCGCACTCCATTGAGCGGAATCACCCGTACGCAGAACACGCTCACGAATCTCCATCGCCAATCGCTGCTCGGCCCGCAAGACATCACGTCGGCTCACCTGCCCAACCAATTTGTTTCCCCGCAAGACTGGAAACCGGCGGTACGGTGTCTGTTGAAATCGATGCGCCACCTCCAACAACAAATCCTCTTCGCTTACCAATCGATTACGATCAAGATCCATGTAATGCGAAACACTTGTGCCCGGCAATTGATCGTAGACCGCAGCAATCAATGCCCGCATCGCTGTCTTCTCTGAAAAGACTCCCTGATACTCACCAGCACCGTTGACGACGGGTGCCCCCGAGATGCGGTGTTTCAATAAATGATCGATGGCATCAAATAC
This sequence comes from uncultured Rhodopirellula sp., assembly GCA_913061385.1. Lineage (GTDB taxonomy): Bacteria > Planctomycetota > Planctomycetia > Pirellulales > Pirellulaceae > Rubripirellula. Next base: position 4,363 of record CAJXTM010000084.1, read on the forward strand.
ATCCGTATCGGGATTCAAGGTGACTAACTCGCTTGCCATGAACTGCCGGACGGGGGGCAAGAACATGCCTGCATCGCTGCCAACTTCTAATGCCGTGGTCAACGAATTCATACAGCATTTCTCACTAAAAACGCCGAGAAATCTTCCATCCGAATCGACTACCGGAGCACCAGAAATATTGTGCTTTAATAAGTTCCCAATGCCGTCAAGCACGCAAGTCTCTGCACCAAGCGTAACCAACTGACGCCGCATAAAATCGCGGACAGCTTTCATTTCGAACATGAACAACTCCTTCGACATTGTGGGACAAATGACCAGACGATTGCAGTAACCGTCCAACCCCAATCTAGGAGTCGCACAAACGAGAGTCAATTTTTTTCTCGATCAAGATGCTTCCATGCAGCTTGTGAAAAAATGCGCAAGCTACTTTCTTGGCTTCTTCAAACGCGAAGAATACTCCCAGCGATTTCGCCATTCATCAAAGTAGGGCTTGTACTCATCCACATCTGTCCAGAAACGTGGCTCCGGCTCTGATGGGTCAACTTTTCCACTGGGGTAATCTTTGCCCGCCGCACTTGCATCAACACCTCGGCTCCAATTCAAAAGTTGCTTTCGCATCTCCTGAACGGCATCAGGATACTTTGCTGCAATGTCATTCTGTTCAGCCGGGTCGTTCGCTAGATCGTACAAGGCAAACAAGTCTTTTTCGAGATTGTTGGTTAGCAACTTCATGTTGTTGTCGATCAATGCAGCCCGTCCAGTGTGGCGAAAGGGAATTGGTTTCTTGCGTGTTCCAATTTCACGCCCCATCAGCGGCACCAGACTCACTCCATCAAGCGGTCGTTCTGGATCTGGATACTGAACATCGGCAATTGCAAGAATCGTCGGTAAGATATCGAGAACACTTGCCGGATAGTTGGTGATGCGTGGTTTTTTGATTTCTTCAGGCCACTCCAGAATCGCCGGCACCCGCAAACCACCTTCATAAATGGTTCCTTTGTTTCCGCGAAGACCACCAACAGTATCGGGTTTGATCTTTGGCAAACCACCGTTATCGCTGCAAAACCACAGTACGGTGTGATCTGCAATTCCAAGTTCCCTAAGGCCTTTTCGCAGTTTACCGAGACTGCGGTCCATCGCCACCAGTTCGCCGTAATGATTTCGAGAAACTTCATCGAGCGTTTCAAAGCCAACCATATCAGCATCAGCTGCTTTGAAGGGGCTATGAGGTGTGCCGTACCAGATCACTGTAAATGTCGGTGCCTGTTTTGCATTCTGTTGTAAAAACGAAAGAGCCTCATCCACGACCACCTCAGACGAATCGCCCTCAAATTCTTCGAACTGGCCTAAGCGACTTAGGATTGGATCACGATCAAAGAAGTTCGTGACGGAAAGCCATGTTTCAAATCCAAACTCGCCGGGGTTGTGGTCATCACTTTTTAAAATTGGGACGCCAGGTCCGCGTAAGGCATTCAGGTGCCATTTACCAAAATGGCCTGTTCGATAACCTGCTTTGGTGAGAATGGCTGGAAGAGTAATTTCCTGCCGTCGCAAAGCATAACCATGACTAAGCACCCCAGTCCGATCATTCGCTCGACCAGTCAACACGCTGGCGCGTGTTGGTGAACAAACGGGCGCCCCGGCATAAAACCGGTCAAACCGCAAACCTGATTCCGCCATCGCGTCGAGATGGGGCGTCTTCAGAACAGGGTGTTTGTAATACCCTGTTTGTCCCCAGCCCTGATCATCTGCCATCACCAACACAATGTGCGGCGATGAACCAGTTACCACTTTGGTGACACCACCCACAACAAGAATTACTACGCCGATGAGACAGATTCGCCCAGCTATCATTTCAATTTCACCATCTGAATTTACTGCGTGACTGTGAATTCAACACCCACCGAGTCATTCATCAACAACTCCATAAACCAGTATCATTCATACGGACAGGCAAAGCAATCATTCCGTGAACGCGACCAAAAGCTTGCCCAGACGAACAGAAATTCCGACATCTGGACGTCAGACAAGATGAGCATCGGGAACGGAGTCAACGAACAAGGCAACCCGCAATGGGATCCAAGGCTTCCCATGCTCTCAACAGAGTGCTCTCAACAGAGTGCTCTCAACAGAGTGCTCTCAACAGAGTGCTCTCAACGGGGCGGAAGTGAACGCGGCGAAACGGTCTCGTGTTTGGCATCACGACGCATTCGTGAGCGAGCCGCGACGAGTGTCACAAAACGCCCCCGCTGAACCACTCGCCCGTGCTGATTGATCAAATCACGGTTCCATGTCACGCGTCCAGCTCGACGCCCATGCGGTTGAACATCGAGGACTTCGGTTCGGACGCAAACGACATCCCCAAAGAAAACGGGTGATTCGAAGTGCCAATCAGAAATCGCCACCAACGCGAGGGTCGCCACATCGGGCCGTGAACTGCTGAGACCTGCCAGAACACTGAGTCCTAGCAGCCCATGCGCAACAGGCTCACCGAATGGTGATGCCATGCCGCCATCTTCATGCAGTGGATCGTGATCCCCTGTGAGCAACGCAAAATCGGCCACGTCCTCAGCAGTGATTTCACGTTCATCACTCACCCAATGATCACCAACTTGCAAGTCTTCGAGAAACAGTCGCTGGATTTGCGTCGATTCTTTGGTGGATATTTCCAAGACTTCCTCGACGTAGAAGAGATAACTGAATGGGAAACGGACAGGACCTCACCGCTGGCCAGCCCGTCTTACACGAGCACGGCAAAACAGCAGTGTTTTTTTGCAACCGAGATCGGAATCACTTCGTTCGCAGGTTACAATCATGGCGGTATTCTCCGACCTCGGACAGGAGTCTAACACCCTGCGTCAAAAAACAACCACAATTACTGGCGATTTATGGCCAAAGGAAAAACATACCGGTCACGCAATCTGGGAGATACGTGATCTGCTTCCACCTTCCCACCTTACTTTTGCCATTCACTGGCGAGATCCCGCAGCTTGTTGAAAACAAGGTATTTACAATGCTAAACCGCTCCCTCAACGCCCTCCTTGCACTGGCATGCATTGCAACCTCAGTGCTAGCTCAGGATTCACAACCTCGGTATGAAGTCAAGCTGCTCACCGTCGACGCGAACGAGGGCATTGCTGCCGGTGATGTTGATGGCGATGGCAAGCCGGATCTGGTTGCCGGTCGTAACTGGTACCGCGGAGGTGAATGGGCCCCACGCCCCCTACGAAACATTGCCGACTGGAATGGTTACGTAGAGAGCAATGGTGACTACTTGCTGGACGTCAATGGTGACGGGCGTTTGGATGTGATCGCAGGATCATTCACACCCACTGAAATTCACTGGTATGAGAATCCAGGCAAAGAAGGCCTTCGGCTTGGCAAGCACTGGAAACAGCATTTACTCGTCGACACCAAAAACACTCGTAACGAGGGACAACTCTTGCAGGACATCGACGGCGACGGTCGCCCCGAATGGATTGTGAACAGCTGGTCAAATGATGTGCCAACCGTAATTTGGCGTCTTGTTGATAAACCCAAGGCCGAAGTCAAGGACAAGAAGCCGAATACATCTCAGGCAATTTATGAGATGCAACCACACGAACTTGGCAAGAAGGCGAACGGACACGGACTGGCCGTCGGCGACATTAGCGGTGATGGCCTGACGGACGTGTTGGTAGGGCAGGGTTGGTACGAGCAACCCAAGGAGAATGCCTGGGGGCAGCCTTGGAAATTCCATGCAGACTGGAAATTACATGCCAGCGTTCCAATGATCGTTACCGACCTGGATCAGGACGGAGACGGTGACCTGATTTTTGGCAAAGGGCACGATTATGGTTTGCTTTGGTGGCAGAACGAGGGTGTTGATGCCAACGGAAAACTCCAATGGAAAGAGCATGAGATTGATCGGAGCTTTAGCCAACCACACACCTTGGCGTGGGCGGACATCGATGGCGATGGTAGCTCGGAACTGATCACAGGCAAACGCTACTATGGCCACAACGGTAATGATCCCGGCGGCCAGGAAATGCCCTGTTTGTATTACTACGACTGGGATGCCAAAATACAGAAATTTACCCGCAACACCATTGAAGAGGGACATGTTGGATGTGGCCTGCAAATCGTTACGACTGATCTCAATGGCGACAACAAATGTGACGTTGCAGTCGCGGGCAAGAGCGGCACCTACATTCTATTTGCAAAATGAGTTCTCAAGTACCGACACCGGAAACAGAACTCACGTTGCGGCAGGCACAATCGAACGTGGATAAGTGGATCCGCACGATTGGTGTTCGCTACTTCAACGAAATGACAAACCTCGCTCAACTTGTAGAGGAAGTGGGTGAGGTGGCTCGGATTCTCTCCCGCACCGTGGGTGAACAATCCAGCAAACCCGGTGAGTCACCAGGTGATCTGGCAGATGAACTTGCCGATGTGCTGTTTGTAACAATCTGCTTGGCCAATCAATCCGGCATCGACCTGACGGATGCAATGCAGAAAAATCTGGACAAGAAAACAAAGCGTGATGCTACGCGTCATCGAACCAACAAAAAGCTTGACACGAATTAGGAACAGGGCATGCTACGCAACCTCATTTCCCTTGTGATTTTCCTTCTATTGCCCGGCGTGCTGCTGGCAACTGAGACTCAGATCCTTTTTGATGGCACGAATACCGATCAATGGGAATTTGCCAAAGACGCTTGGTTCATTGATTCAGAGGGGAGCCTTTCCTGCCGCATGGAGGAAGTCAAAGCTCGGAATGGAACCACGCGAGAACGGCTGTCTCTTATACACATCTCCGAGCCCACGAGACCGAGGCTGATCTCG
>CAJXTM010000085.1 GCA_913061385.1 uncultured Rhodopirellula sp.
CGCAGCAAAAAGGCGAACCAATGACCCTCGCTCTACTCGATGTTGACCACTTCAAACTTGTTAATGATAAGTACGGGCATTTCATCGGTGACGCTGTACTCAAGGAAATCGCAAATCTGCTCTTAAGCTCAATCGAACCGGGCATGCTCGCTTCCCGCTTCGGGGGTGAGGAGTTTGCCTTACTGATGCCTGGTTCCGATGTCAAACAAGCAGCCGTCTTGATTGCTGACATTCTCGAGGAACTCGCGCAAACCCCAATGAGACTCGATTCGATCAAAATCACGGTCACCGCAAGTGTTGGACTAGTTGCAGTCGAAGATGACGAATCATGGGGCTCAGCTTACGTCGCCTGCGATGAAGCGCTCTACGAAGCGAAAACCGGTGGACGAAATCGCTTCGTGATCAACACCCGAACACCTCAGCACGGCTCTACACCAAGCTAAATCAAGCCAAGTTTCTCATGCCACTTCCATCACCAAGGCGGAAGCGAATCACCGTTGCTGCCGGAATCAGAGCTAGAATCCTCGATCAATCTTATGTTGGGTAAGATCAGCTGCCCCTGCCGAGATGCCATTGGATTGAATCACACAACAATGCTTTGCAAGCATTGCCGAGTGTCCGTCGTGATCGCCAATGAGCCAATCAGATCGCCCGCGATGCTCCCTTTTTTTATTCACGTCGCCCGTTGATCGCGTGGATTTGCCTGATCGACGTTGACCCTGCCCGAACCATTTCGGACAATGCAAGACGCCGCTTGCATTACAGGAATTGTCTCTTTATCACTGCACCCATGTCAGCTAAATCTCCTCTTCCATTATCAAAATATTGCCGGCAAACAGCAGAAGCTGCGAAAGCCGCTTCGTATCAATTAGCATCCCTCGATGCCTCGGTAAAAAACACTTGGCTAACGGAATCTGCCGGTGCACTGATCACTTCAGCCGACTTGATCATGAAAGCCAATCAACGTGACCTCGCAGCAGCTTCGGAATATGAGTTGTCGTCTGCAGCCATTGACCGCCTGCGATTGGACACGGAGCGTATCGGGGGGATCGCGTCAGGATTACTTGAAATAGCGACGCTTCCTGACCCCGTTGGTGAGGTCATGGATGGTTTCACGAGGCCAGGTGGGCTGCAAATCCAAAAGAAGCGTGTGCCTTTGGGAGTTGTCTTTTTCATCTATGAGAGCCGTCCGAATGTTACAGCAGATGCTGCTGGTATCTGCGTAAAGAGTGGTAATGCAGTGATTCTGCGTGGCGGCAAAGAAGCGATACACAGCAGCCAGGCAATCGTGAACATTCTGGCCGCAACCGCCAAGCGTTGCGGTGTCCCCGAAGCAGCAGTGCAGCTAGTAGAAACGACCGACCGAGCCGCGGTCGGACACTTCCTTGGGCATCATGAGCTGATTGATGTCACGATTCCCCGAGGCGGTGAAAGCCTGATTCGGCGGGTGGCCAAGGAGGCAACGATGCCAGTGATCAAACACTACGACGGCAACTGCCACGTCTATGTCGATCGCTCAGCGAGCCCCGAAATGGCATCGAACATCGTTGAAAATGCAAAATGCCAACGAATGGGCGTCTGCAACGCTTGTGAATCACTACTGATTCACGCTGACATCGCTGAGCGGGCGCTTCCATTAATCGCGGAACGCCTTGCGTCCCACGGTGTCGAGATGCGAGCGGGGAAACGCGCATTGGAAATGCTACCGAACGCTGTTGCAGCGTCTGATGAAGACTGGTCCGCTGAATATCTGGGCCCAATCATTAGCGTCGCGATTGTCGACTCGGTGGAACAAGCAGCAAAGCACATCAACCAACACGGGTCACACCACACCGATGCCATCATCACCGAAGACCTGCGTTCGGCGAATACATTTACCACGCTAGTCGACAGTTCAGCAGTGATGGTCAACGCGAGTACACGCTTCAATGATGGCGGCGTCTTTGGTCTAGGGGCCGAGATCGGGATTTCAACCGATAAATTTCACGCTCGTGGCCCCTGCGGGCTCCGAGAACTGACCACTTATAAATACATCGTTCAAGGCAGCGGACAGATCCGGCAGTAACGTCGCCCCATTAACACAGGATGGGGTGAATATCGCGAAAAAAATCAATCCCACTGCCATTTCGGTAACGCATCAGCAGATGACCGAAAAGCAGCAAATGCATTAGCAGGAGTCCCACGGGACGAATCACATGTCCGAAGAATCACTCAGTCAAAATCAGGTCGAAAATCTGCTGAAGGCAATGGAAACCGTCGGCGGAACTCCACCGACCGCTCCGGCAACCGGAGCGACCACGAAACATGGTCCAGTGGTAGGCAGTATCCCCCACTCATCCAATGGTCCGACAACAAGAATCACTGCCTACGACTTCAAACGGCCCGAGAGGGTTGGAAAAGATCAAATGCGAGCCATGCACTCTCTGCATGAAGCATTGGCGCGAAATTTCGGTGCGGCGATCTCGGGCATGCTCCGCACCATGATCGAGGTCAAACTGCTAAGCGTTGATCAGCTCACCTACAGTGAATTCGTGTTTAGCTTGGACAACCCCAGCTGCTTTAACGTGCTCAAAGCCGACCCGCTGGATGGAAACTGGATCCTCGATATCGCGCCTTCCCTTTCCTACGCCATCATTGACCGAATGCTGGGTGGTGACCCAAAACCCACCGATACCCTACGCCGACCGCTTACCGAAATTGAAAATCGACTGATCGGACGTGTCGTCGACATTTTCCTGAACCAACTCAAAGAGTCATGGGAAAACATCGTTGAATTGGAGCTCAATGTCGAAAGCGTCGAAAGCAATCCGCAGTTGGTTCAGATTGTCCCGCCAAATGAAGTTGTAATCCTCGTGGGATTTGAGTTGATGCTGGGACAAAATCGCGGAATGCTGAACCTGTGTATTCCATTCAACACCATCGAACACTACAACTCAAAATTGTCCCGCAACGGATGGGTCGGCTACGGAAAAGGAATGCCGACCAGAGAAACCAAAGGCAAAATCGCGAGCAGCGTAGACCGAGCACCCGTTGATGTCGTGGTCACGCTGGCACGCTCAAAGATCCGCACAGGTGATCTGCTGGACCTTTCTGTAGGCGATATCATCACCACAGAAAAAGAAGTCAACGCGCCGCTAGAACTCGCTGTGCAAAATGTCCCCAAGTACAACGCAACAGCCGGTGCCTTCAAAGGGAAAAAAGCAGTGCAGATCAAATCGACGATTGAAAAGAACAATCCCACTGCAAAGTAGTGAGCCGCTCCTCACCAACTTTCCCCACCAAGACTCTCTCAAATGACAAAAGGAGGGAAACTTGTGGAAAAAAAATATCACCAAAAAAATCCACGCCCTGCCTCAGAAAGACAAAAAAACAAGGGATTTGCTAGCATCTAAAGCTTCGGTGCAACCACATCACTTGCAAATGGGCCGTGACGAAAGACCTTCACCAATGCCACACTTCAAGCCTTGCGAGGGGATGCGATACAGACCGCAGGTAAGCCTTGAAGGCTTTAAGAGTCTTGCATCCAACCAGCACACGGCCAACGTTGCATGAGCCAGACAACCATGACCGACCAACCCAATTTGGGGGTTCGGTTGTGGCCGCTTGCAAAGAAACGCGAGCGGCCGAGAAGGGCGAGTGGCTGGGAAGATCCCCAGCCATCGAGCCATTCTCTGAGAGCCTGACAAAGAGGGAACCAAGGCATTGCCGCTGGCTCCCGTTTGTAGGCCTTACAAGATGAGCGGCCTCAGTTCGCCTGAGACTCGCCCTAATTCAAGAACGCACCGAGTGCAGGAATGATAGCCAAAGAGGCTTAGATCATTTCCTTGAGGCCCTTGAGAGGACGAATGGTGAGTTTCTTGCTCGCCGGCTTTGGCTTGAGCCAGATTTCAGTGCCATCAGCAGGATTGCGACCTTTTCGCTTCGGCTTGGCAGGAACGTCCTTCAGAACGATCTTGCAGAGCCCGGGGATGGCGAATTGTCCAGGGCCACCCTTGGAGATTGCTTTCTCAATTTCACCTGCGAGTGCATCAAAAACAGCTGCCACGTCTTTCTTGGACAGCTCGGTCTCTTCAGCGATGTTGGCGAGAATCTGAGTTTTGGTTGGCGCCTTCAATGCAGCTTTTGCCATGGGGAAGAACCTTAAGTGTTGAGTATTTTGGGTCGATTAGGGCGTGATTAACGCATGCCCGTGATTCCTATGGGCAAAGTGTTATGTCCCTGCGGCAATCCATGCAACCCGGCTTTGGCCAAAAAACCCAACGTTTTCGGGGGTTTTCCACACGGGGTCTTGACTGACGCTACCACAACCGTTCGGAAACCGACCGAATCAATGGTTCCCAAAACGCCGTCCTACCCCCGAATCAAGCGTGCTGGGGATAGTTTGCACGTGCCCGTTTTCATACGTATGGCGTTTCGCCGCTGTCTTTTTGCTGACACATTTAGTTCGCAAAACATGCTGTTAGCGGAACACTGCGAAGTTAGATTTTGCTACCCAGCACTGCGTCGACATTGCTCTCGTGAAGCGAATCGAGGGCATTACCATCTGGGACCAAATCATCGCCGGCAGATTTGACAATGGTGAGTTCACCGGCGACATTTTGCATGACTTGATCAATGGACTGCGAAGCTTCTGGCCGGACATCTGCAACATTCTGTGCCATCCCTTCACCGATCCACACGTCGCCATCCTCGGTAGCCAAAACAGCGGTGTCAGAACGCGTGCTTTGATCGCTGACGGCGGGTACAAACAGGTCGGCCTGAGTCACGGCGAGTGCCGCCACTGATTCACCTTCTGCCTGCACATCACCAATGGTCAACTGATTGCGAGTGTCGACGATCGACAATGCTTCGCCCTCGGCGTTTCCGGCAGGCAGCGATTCACCTTCGCCTGTAGGCGGCTCTATCGATTTGAAATCCAGCCCATCTTCATCAAGACGAATTTTCAGAAGTTGGTATTCTCCTTGAGCACCCCGCATTTCAACACGACTTTCATCATTGGTTGACCCCAGAGCCTCAACGTTATCTTGAATCACCCCCCCCTGCTCATTTGTTTCGGTGCGAACCCCTTGTAAAGTGACCGCACCGGTATTGGCGTCAAAGTCAACGTTCGTAATTTCGATGTCGACTTCGGGGGACGCGATCGTCAGGACGCTTGTCTGTCCAGCCTTCACAGCAACAAGAATCGTTTGGGTGGACGCGGACCCAAACAAGTCACGAATCGAAACGTACTTGGACTTCAATTGACCAAGATTGGGGTCGATGGTGACATCTCCATCTCCAGGCAAACTCGTAACCGGGATCTGCTGTGGTTCATCAGCCCCTTGCAAGAACGGGTTGGCCGGAATCTCGATGCTATAGTCACCCGGCATCAAATCACCGAAGCTGTTGTTATCACCAGTCGAATCAAGCGGAATCTCAACGGTTTCACCAAGCAGGTTGTTACCGCGAAGCACGATGCCACCGACCTGCGGCGTTCCAGCATCATCGTCCATCTGGATTGTAATTCTGCGAGTCTCAAAATCAGTGACTTCAACGGTGATCGTGCCAGTACTGGACTCGTTTCCATCACTAACGGTGTAGGTGATGGTGTCTGTTCCGACAAAATCGGCGTTCGGCGGCGTGTATAGAACGGCCTGTGTTTCGGAATCAACCGAAGCAGTTCCCCCCTGCGCTGTCTCGCTGACCACGGTGACAGTCAGCGTTTCATCAGCGTCTACGTTAGCCGGTAGATCCGTCAGTTCCAAAACGGAACTTTGTGCAGAAGCCCGATTCAAGTTGACGTTCATGTCACTGACAGGAGGAACATCATTCTCTGCGGTCACGGTGAAGGTCACCGTACCGACTGAGGTCCCCCCCCCAGCATCACGAATGGTGTAGGGCACATGCTCTATACCGTTAAAATCGGGTGCTGGGGTATAGGTCAACTGTGTTCCATCAGCACTGATGGCTGCCTGCCCACCCTCATCAGGCACGCCGACCGAATCCAGAACAAACTCTTCGTTATCAATATCCTGAACATCGTTACCAAGCACAATGAAGTCGGCAGTTGCAGCATCCTCAACGACTTCATAGGCGTCATCAACCGCGGTCGGTGAATTGTCAGAAGGAGCAACAGTGACCGTGACCGAAGCTACGGCCTCAAGATCACCATCGCTTACAACGTATGTGAAGGTTTCATCACCAACGAAGTCAGTCGCTGGGGTATAAGAAATTGACATCCCGTCCTCGGCAACCACCGCAATGCCACCACTGCCGGGTGTGCCGACGGAGGTGATTGTCAGTGTTTCACCGGTATCAGGCGAGATCTCATCATTTTGCAGCACATCCAACACATTGTCCGACGAATTCTGCTCGACGCTGACCGTATCATCCACCCCCGTGGGCACATCATTCACATTCGTCACATCAACATTGACCGTGGCATTCTGTTGAACACCTGCGTTGTCAGTCACCCGGTAAGTGAAGACAACCGGCCCGACGTAATTATCATTTGGACGAAACGTTAGAACTCCATCGGAAACCGTTACGGTCCCGCCGTCAGTCGGCTGACTGGCCGAGATCACAGTCAACGACTCGCCGCCAACGTTGACCACATCGTTGCTCAGGACATCCAGTACCGCGTCGCCCGAATCTTCCAGAACCGAGAAATTATCATCGCTGAGGGTGAAGGACTGCCCCACAGCAAGGCTGGTGCTACCGTAAGACACAGCAGATGCTGGCAAAGTGTTGTCCAAACCGAAGAGCAAGAATTCGCTGGAAATCTCATCTGCCGGGCTACTGATAATATTCACATTGCCTGTCGCGAGTGCCTCCATTCGTATGGTGGCGATCAGACTTTCGGACAGACCAGTCGCGGCGGTCGCACCGGAAACCGCCCCGAGTTCGTTAATCAAACCATCTTCAACAATTCCTTTGCGTGTCACGGTGAAGGCTGGAGAATACTCGATCGCAGTACCGGGTTTTTGTCGCACGAGTGACTCATCAAAATTGATGTCCGCAAATGCGCCGTAAATACCATCCCTATCACTGAAAGCTCGATTATCTTCGGCGACCATTTTCAGCAGGAATTCCTGTCCCGCTGCGATTCCCGTGATCAGGTTTCCCGACAAGTCAGTCAGGTCGAGACGAACGGCAGCCACGGCTGCATCGGCTACGGTGACCGTAAAGGAGTCCGAACGGACATTCCCCGCCAAGTCGGTGAGTTCCAGCGAAAATATCTGTGGTCCGATCTGCTCGCTAGTCGGTGTCCAACTGACGATCCCAGAAGTATCACTCAACGTTGCTCCGGACGGCCCGCTGACGAGCGTATAAACAAGCCCACTTCCCTCTTCTTCACTGATTAAATCAGTGGTGTATTCAGCCCCAACATTTGCTTCGGTATTGGCGGTATCTGACACAATCCCTGGTTGAGTTGTGTCGTAAATCACAGTGAGCGTCGGCGAGACAACACTGGTTTGACCACCTGACGTCTGCCGGGCGGCCAACTGGTAAGTCCCATCCCCAAGAGCCGCAATGTTACTGGTCGTAATCAGCACACTCGTATCGGAGGAAACCGCTGTACCCACAACGGCACTGCTACCCAAATCGACCAACTCGACCGTCGCCCCCTCCTCAACACCATCGACTTGGAAGGTCATCGATCCACTACTGGTCACACTGTCGCTATCACTCACGCCGCTATCACTAGACGCAGCCAAGTCGACGACGATGGGAGCCAAAATCCCCTCGCTTTCAAAGAGAAAAGCTACGCTCTGCGTGTCACTGTCACTGCCAGAATTACCTACAACGCCCGTTCCGGGACGGACTCCAACCCTGACATCGATCGTGCCGGCGAATCCGTTAGCGGGAGTCACGGTCAACAAACCACTTTCAGCGTCGACCCCAACGCTACCGCTTGCTGACGATGACAGCGACTGCGCAAAATAAGTAACGGCATCGCCTTCGACGTCTGTACTGCTGAGCTGTAGCTCAGCATTTGTATTGACCGCTGTCGGATCAGGAGTCGCAATGTCGTTGAGCCAAGGCTGAGTGTTATCAGAATCGGTGCCAACGGTGACTTGAGTCGTCTCAGAAACAGAATTGCCGGCTTGATCAGTGACCGTATAAGTCACGCTAACCTGTCCCGTGCCAGCACCTGTTGGCCTGAGCATCACAATTGAGTTCTCTGTGTCGTTGAAGACACTGACGTTAGTCATCTCAACGTCAATGTCAGGCCGATCGGCCGCGCCAGTGCTGGTTTCACTGATCGCTTCGCGAACAGCAGATCCCTCAACGACTTGCCCGAACACGCTATGATTCCCGTCCAAATAGCGGGTCGAAACTTCCGTGATAAAAAATTGTGAATTATTGGTATCGTCACTGGACTTAGCAAACGAAATCATATCCGGACCGACGTGCAGCAGTTCCGGATGAAAGTCATCATCGAACGTTCCCAGACTGGAACCGCTAGTACCGGTACCAGTGGGATCACCGCCCTGAATCATGAAGTTATCGATGACACGATGAAAGATGATGCCGGAATAGAAATTAGCATCCGCCAACTCAGCCACGCGACCTGATGCACGCGGTGCTCGTTGCTCGAACAATTCCAGCACCATGTCCCCGTAACCTTCCATATCAATTCGGATGGACCGATTACCGCTCAAAACTTCAGCATCAAGCAAATTGGGATCAGAAACAGAAACAGTGACCGTCAGTGGACCGCCCAAAGGTGAATAGGCATCCACACCGACATGCAGTGGCGCGCCGATACCAACAGTTTTGTCGCCGATCGCAACGAAAGACGGGTTCTCACTTTGTGGAATCACCACACCACTGCGGCTACTCAGTTCGGCAAGTGTCATGACTGACTCTTGCCGTGTTCCGTCTGGAAAAACCCAGGTGGGGAAACTGGCAATGGAATTATCAACGCCGACGGAGTTCAATGTGCGGTCAGGATTCGTGACCTCAATGAACGGCAAAAAATCTCCACCGTCCTCAAACAACTCCTTTTGCTGGGTACATGCAGCACACCAAGCCGCACCAAAAAATTCGGCACCGGCGGTAGCCAGGTCTTTTGCAAACTGAACCAGATCGTCAGCTGCTTCACCCTCACCAACGCCGTCCGCCTGCAATCCAGCATCTGCAACTTCTGTTGCTGTCTCTTATACACATCTCCGAGCCCACGAGACCGAGGCTGATCTC